>JAYUSZ010000303.1:0-3580 GCA_043755435.1 Bryobacterales bacterium
CTTCGACGCCAAATATCCGAGGTAGGAGCCGTATGCGTTAGTAGCGCCAGTACGGATCTGTGCGGGGGGTGTGGGGTAACTTGCATCCCTACCGCGACCCACAGCGAACCCGATGAGTTCCTGAATGAAGTTGAGCGGGAATTGTTACCACCGTCCCGGATCCTGTCCCCCGGATCTTGTCCCCTCACCTGCTCCGTAACCAGGCCTCACCTGCTCTATAATCAGGCTTATGGCCTTCCCCATCCAACGGCTCCGCCGCCTACGCGCCACTCCCCAAATCCGCCGCATTGTGCGGGAGACCAGTCTGGAGCCTTCAAACTTTATTCTTCCCCTATTCGTCGTGAACGGTGAAGGCATTCGCAAAGAAATCAGTTCCATGCCCGGCAACTATCAGACTTCCATTGATCAGACCGTTGCCATTTGCCGTGAAGCTGAGGCCTCAGAAATTGGCGGTGTGATTCTGTTTGGCATCCCAGAACACAAGGATGAAGAAGCTAGCGGTGCCTTTGCTGCCGATGGAATTGTGCAGCGTGCCATCGAAGCCATTAAGCGTGAAGTGCCCAGCCTGCTTGTGATGACCGATGTCTGCAATTGCGAATACACCAGCCACGGCCATTGCGGCAAGATCATCAATGGTGATGTTGACAACGATATTACATTGGGCTGGCTTGCGAAATCCGCTGTATCTCACGCCCGTGCCGGCGCTGATATTGTGGCCCCTTCCGACATGATGGATGGTCGAGTAGCAGCTATCAGGGCAGCGCTCGACGCCGGCGGATTTTCCAATACTCCGATCTTGAGCTATGCCGCAAAATTCGCCAGCGGATTCTATGGACCGTTCCGCGAAGCCGCCGAATCAACACCGCAATTCGGAGATCGCCGCAGCTATCAAATGGATTCCGCCAACGCTCGCGAGGCCATGCGGGAAATCCAAATGGACCTGGATGAAGGGGCCGACATGATTATGGTGAAGCCGGCCATGCCTTACCTCGATATTATTCACGAAGCCCGCCAGCGTTTCGATGTTCCGATTTCCGCCTACCAGGTCAGCGGCGAGTACAGCATGATCATGGCCGCGGTACGCAACGGTTGGGTTGACGAAGATCGCGTGATGATGGAATCGCTCACATCGATTAAACGAGCAGGAGCTGGACTCATCCTGACGTATTTCGCCATCAAAGCAGCCCGTTTGCTGAATTCCTGAGCTTGACTATTTCACGTCGATCTTAGGCATCGGTACAGCTTGCACAGGCTCATGCAGGCCGAACGAAACGATGGATGTGGACGATGCAATCGCCACAAACTGTTTTCCATTCACCGCGTAGGAAATTGGTGAAGCCAGCAGTCCCTCCCCAATGTTGAAATGCCAAACGTGCTTGCCTGTCCGCGCATCCACGCCTACAAGTTGACCGTCGTCATCTCCAAAAAACACCACGCCGCCAGCGGTGGAAACGGTACCAGCCCAACTTTCAGCAGGACCAGTCATTGGATACTCCCAAATTTTCTTGCCCGTTTTGGGGTCGAAGGCTCTCAGGAAAAATTGGCCAGGATCTTTTGGCTTTGCACCAGCACCTCCGCCCGCAAAGTTTTTCTTGGGCTCAGGCTCTTTTGAAGAAGAGGTGAAAACATCGCATTGTTCCAAAGTCACAACATACAATAAACCGGTTGCTGGATTGAACGAAGGCGACATCCAGTTGGTTGCCCCTCTCACACCCGGGCAAACTAGGTTTCCAGTGGCCGTTGGCCCTTTATTCGGAAGTTCCACAGGCCTCCCCTTGGCATCAATTCCACTGGCCCAATCGAGTCTGTCTACTAACTTCGTAGCCCGGATATATTCGCCCGTGATCCGATCCAGCAAATAGAAAAAGCCGTTTCGATTTGCATGCAACACCAGCTTCCGCATTTTCCCGTCAATTGGCAGATCCACTAGCACTGGCCAAGCCTGGGCATCCCAATCATGGACGTCATGCGGAGTGAACTGGAAATACCATTTCATCTTGCCGGTGTCGGCATCCAGTGCAAGTAGCGAACATGTGTATAAATTGTCGCCTTCCCGGTCACCACCATAAAAGTCCGGCCATGGATTTCCAGTGGCCCAGTAGAGTGTGTTTGTATCAGGATCGTAGGTGCCGCTGAGCCATGTGCCAGCGCCGCCGTACTCAATGTACTTGCCCCAGGAATCGGAGCCCTTCTCGCCCTTCGCAGGAATCGTGTAGGTCCGCCAAAGTTCTTCCCCTGTCGATGATGAAAGCGCAGATACATAACCACGCATCCCCAAGTCACCGCCGCCGACGCCCACCAGCACCTTATCTTTCACAATCAACGGAGCCGCTGTGCCGAAGATACCGTCTTCAATGTTTCCGTACTTCTTCTGCCACACTACTGCGCCCGTTCGCCGATCCAGAGCCACCAGATAAACATCGGCCGTGACGAAATATACCCGATCCCCATAAATAGCCGCGCCCCTACTGGCAGCTTCTTTCTTGGCTCTCGTATCCTTGTACGACCAGATCAAGCGGCCTGAAGTCGCATCCAGTGCATGAATTTCGTTGGTGTTTGTAACGTACATTACACCGTCATAAACAATCGGGTTTGTTCGCAGCCCGTTGGCCTTAGGAACACGGTAAACCCACTTGGGAACCATGTTGGCCGCATTGCCCGTGTTGATCTGAGTCAGTGGACTATGCCGTTTCCCCTGGTAATCACCAGCCACCGTAAGCCAGTTTGCCCCAGGACCTTTCTTGATATCTTCAAAAGTCACCTGTGCCGAAACAATCGAGGCCAGGCAAGTTAGTGTCAGAAAATGGAAACGGGTCATTTGCTTTTGCTTTCCTTTTCAAAGGGTCTTAGGCTCTGCCGGGAAAGGTAAGCCACTAGGTCATCCAACTCAGTAGCGGAAAATCGCTTGCTGTAATCTTTTGGCATTGGGGAACCTTTCGATAGAGTCATCTCCGTCACATCCGCCATATTGATCAAATGAAGATTGCCTTCCCGATCTTGAAGCTGCAGCGAATAGTTCGATCGATTTCGCGCCACACCTTTCAACGTCTTCCCGTTTTTCAAATTGACGCTCACTGCGTGATACCCAATCGCGCCATCGGCATCCGGATCAATGATCGCTTCTCTGATTGCCAGAATCGGCCTTATTGATGCAAGATTGGAAAGGTCAGGCCCCATTTTCCCGCCCTGATTATTGATCGCATGGCAATTCATGCAGCCGCCTTTTCCAGAAAAGAGAACGCGTCCGTTTTCCACATTTCCTTTTATTGCAGTTTCAATGGCAGGTGCAGTAAGCGAAGTCACAAAAGCAACCACCTGCCAAGTTTCTTTCTCAGCCATGTTTGAGGCTGGCATCACTGCCCCTATTCCTTGTTTGACGGTCTTGTACATCGCCTTGTCATCCAGCGGATGCCAGGATCCGCGTTGCCTCAAGTTAGGGCCGCGGCCGCCTTGGCCGTCTGCCCCATGGCAGGCCCCGCAGCCGCTAGTGTAGTGTCCCCGATATAGCTATACATAGAGTCCCCGACTATGGTATAAGGGTGGGCATGGGAAGAAACGCCGTGAGTTTGGAGCTGTCAGC
>JAYUSZ010000304.1:0-8965 GCA_043755435.1 Bryobacterales bacterium
CGACGGGCTCATTGTTGGGGAAATTCAAAGTGAATTGAACATCCCCAATTCAACGCTTTCGCACCATCTTGAAAAATTGAAGAACGAGGAGTTGGTGACAGTAAAGCGCGAAAGTACATTTCTGCGTTACACCGCCAACACAGAAATATTGCAGCAATTGCTAGGATTTCTCTACGCGGAATGCTGCACTCGCAACAAAGCTATTCAGCCTGGAAAAATCCTGGCCTGCTGTTAGACAAAGGTCACGCCAATGCCCACCAAACAGCGCGTTCTAATTCTCTGCACTGGCAATTCCGCCCGCAGCCAAATGGCCGAAGGACTGCTTCGTCACGATTCGGGTGATCGTTTCCAAGTGGAAAGTGCAGGCACCAAACCTGGCAGCGTTCGTCCTGAAGCGATTGCAGTTCTGCGAGAATTGGAAATCGACATTTCAACTCATCGATCAAAACACGTGAATGAATTCGACGGGCAGCAGTTTGATTACGTGCTAACGGTGTGCAACAACGCCAAGGAAATTTGTCCCATCTTTCCAGCCCAGACCGCCATGATTCATCACAGCTTCGACGACCCAGCGGCTCTGGAAGGCACCGAAGCGGAACGGCTGGCGCTTTTTCGCCGAGTGCGCGATGAAATTCGCAAGTATCTGCGCACCTTCCCAGTACTGAAGGCCCACTAACCTACCCAGTCCGCCCATATTATTACCTGTGGCAGGATGATAAAGTACATAGCGATGCGCTTTGTAACTCTTCTATTCATCACGCTACCTTTTCTACAAGCCGAATCAGTTCTTTGGTATCGCAAGCCGGCGGAGAAATGGGTGGAAGCACTGCCAGTGGGCAACGGTCGGATTGCTGCCATGGTTTTTGGTGGGGTGGAAACCGAACATCTTCAGTTAAACGAGGACACAATTTGGGCCGGCGAAAAGCGCGATCGCATGAACCCAGGGGCTCCTGATGCGGTTAAGGAGGTTCGTAAACTGCTGATGGCAGGTAAGCCAACCGAAGCGGAAGCACTGGCCGACAAATCCATAATTTCCAAACCCAGACGCATGCCGCCCTATCAAACTCTGGGGGACCTGTGGCTTAAGTTCGGCCGCACCTGCAAGGAAACCGATTACCGCCGCGAGTTGGATATTGTTACTGGCATTGCTAAGGTCACTTACAATTGCGGCGGAGTGGCATTCACCCGGGAAGTGTTTGTCTCAGCGGTTCACAACGCTCTTGTTATGCGCATTACAGCTGATAAGCCGGGGTCACTAAACTTCACAGCGTCTATGAGCCGCCCCAAAGGAGCAGTGGTTCGCCGGCCTACGCCAGCTACCATTTTCCTTGAAGGTCAGGCTGTTCCCTATGACGATCGTTATAAGGAAGAGCGGCTCACAGGTACATGGTTTGTTGCGCAGTTAGATGCGAAAAGCAAAGGTGGACTTAGTTACGGGAAAAGCTTAGAGCTTATTTTTGAAAGAGTAAGTGAAGTTACTTTTCTTCTAACGGTGGCGACTGATTACCGCAGTAAAAACAGCAACGTTTTGGCGGCGGTCAGCCGGTTGATGGAAGGTGCGCAAAAACCTGAATACGGAGAGTTGCGGACTGCCCACATGGCGGATCACCAGAAACTAATGAATCGCGTAAAGTTTCAACTCGATGGACCTGCAGCCAGTGATTTGCCAACCGACGAACGTCTGGCCAAGGTGCAAACCGGAGCGCAGGACAACGGCCTGATGCAGCTTTACTATCAGTTCGGCCGCTATCTTCTGATAGCCTCAAGCCGTCCAGGTAGTCTTCCAGCCAACTTACAGGGGAAATGGAATGATCAACTGGCTCCGCCATGGGAAAGTAAGTACACCATTAACATCAACACCGAAATGAATTACTGGCCTGCGGAATCCACTAACCTCGCCGAACTTCATAAACCTCTGTTCGATCTTATTGATCTTATGCGCGTTGATGGACGGGAAACGGCCAAGCGCATGTACGGGGCGCGCGGCTTTGTAGCCCATCACAACACGGACGGTTGGGGTCATACTACTCCGATTGACGGCGTTGGTTCAGGCGTCTGGGCAATGGGTGGTGCATGGTTGTCGCTTCACCTTTGGGAGCATTACGACTATGGGCGCGATGCTGCTTTTCTGAAAACTCGTGCCTACCCGGTGATGAAAGAAGCTTCCGAATTCCTGCTTGATTATCTGATGAACGATGGCAAAGGGCACCTTATCACAGGCCCCTCCATCTCCCCGGAAAATCGTTATAAGTTGCCCGACGGAACAATCGGCAAACTGACTATGGGTCCTTACATGGACACCGAAATCGTCCATGAACTATTTACTAGAGTCATAGAAGCATCTGTCATCTTAAGAACCGATTTGGCTTTCCGGGCTCAAGTGGAAAAGGCACTGAAGCTGCTGCCGCCATTGAAAACCGGATCGAAAGGGCAGTTACTGGAATGGATGGAAGAATATGAAGAACCAGATCCGGGACATCGGCATATTTCTCATTTATTCGCGCTGCATCCTGGTACTTGGATCACTATGCGGGGAACACCGGCTTTAGCCAAGGCCGCCCGCATTAGCTTGGAAAATCGGTTGGCGAATGGTGGCGGACATACCGGTTGGAGCCGGGCATGGATCATCAACTTCTGGGCCAGACTGGAAGAAGGCGATACGGCATACGAAAACGTATTGGCACTGTTGAGTAAGTCAACTCATCCAAATTTGTTCGACAATCATCCGCCATTTCAAATTGATGGAAATTTCGGAGGCACAAGTGGGATGACGGAGATGTTGCTGCAGAGCCACGCCCGTGAACTTAGTCTGTTGCCTGCACTTCCTAAAGCTTGGCCCAAGGGCAGCATCAGCGGATTGCGTGCCCGTGGTGCCTTGGATCTGGATCTGAAATGGGAATCGGAAAAGGCTTCGCAAGCCACTCTGCGTCCGTTGAAGGATAGCAAGCAAATAGTGCGCGTTCCCGATGGCCAAAAAGTAGTTAAGGTAACTATAGACGGCAGGCCCGCTGATGCTTTAACTTGGCGGCCAACTTCGCGCGAATTAAATCTGAAGGCTGGGAAAACTTATCTAGTAACTTTCGGGAAAAAATAGGGAAAAAATAGGGCGATTGACTTGTGCCAGCGAACTAAATATACTTCCCTAGATAGTTATCGCTAACGCGACGACCAAGTACTCGGGGTAATTTACATGCAAAAAATCAACCGTTTTCTCCAGGGCCTCTGTGCCGCCCTGCTCACACTTCCACTGGCGATGGCTCAGATGACCATCACCGGAACCATCACTGGTACTGTTATGGATCCCACACGGCAAGTTATCGTTGCCATGCCGGTGACCCTGGTTAGTGATCGCACGGGTGAATCGCGCAACACCAACACCAACGATCAAGGCAATTTCAATTTCCCAGCCGTACTGCCGGGAACCTATTCCATTAAGATTGATGCGCCGGGCTTCAAGGCCTATCGTCAAACCAACCTGGTGCTGAACGCAAATGAGCGTTTGTCTTTAGGCGAAGTGCTGCTCAGCATCGGCGCAGTCACCGACACCATCACAATTGAAGCGCAAGGAGCCACGGTGCAAACTGCAAGTTCCGAGCGTTCCGGTGTGATCACCAGCGAGCAGGTAGCCAACATCCAAGCACGAGGCCGCGACGTCAACTCGCTGCTGAAGCTCTTGCCCGGCGTGCAATTTGCCGCCGACGGCGATTCAGTCGGTGGCAGTTTCGGTACAGGCTCCAGCAACATGGGCGGAACCACCAGCGGCATGAATACACTTTCAGTTGATGGTGTGGTTAGCAATGATAACGGCTCTCCCAACGTATTTTCCAGCGTGACAACCATGGACGCCATTGGCGAAGTGAAAGTCATCCTTAACAGCTACCAGGCCGAATACGCGGGCAATGGTGGCGCGGTGGTTCAAGTAATTACTAAGTCGGGTGGCAAGGAGTATCATGGATCAGGTTACTGGTACAAGCGCCATGAAATGTGGAATGCGAATGACTTCTTCAACAATCGCACTGGCGCACAACGCCCCATCCTGCGATTTAGCACATTGGGCTTTAGTATCGGCGGACCTATTTATATTCCGGGCAAATGGAACACAAGCAAGGATAAGCTATTCGGCTTTTACAATCTGGAACAGTGGGGCATCAAGTCACCAGGTAATTTGCAACGTGTCACCGTTCCCACGGCTCTCGAACGCGCTGGTGATTTCTCGCAGACACTGGATGTCAGCGGACGTTTGATTGCCATCAAGGATCCAACCACAGGCCAAAATTTTCCTGGCAATATTATTCCCTCAAACCGTGTCAGCAGCAATGGAACGGCCCTGATGAAGTTGCTGCCTCTGCCGAACTTCTTCGATCGCTCCATTTCCGGCGGCAACTATAATTACAGATTCCAAGAAGCAATCGACAATCCAAAGCGAAGCCAGTTGTTCAAATTCGACTATGTACCCACCGCGAATGACCGCCTTTATGTACGCGGCAAAACTTGGCTCTCAGAACAACAAGGCCACGCCGTAGCCGGTGGTGCGTCTGCCTGGGGCCTCTTCGCTCAGTGCTATTGCTTCACCGAATCAGGCCTGGGTGTTGGATACACGCACGTGTTCAGCCCAACTGTAGTCATGGAAGTAACCAGCGGTGTCCGCCACAATCACGAAGCCTGGCACCCGGTTGATCCAATTGACCGCGTCCTTCGTTCCAAGATTGGCTTCACTGCCGGCCAATACTTTCCATCCTCGAATGTACAAGGCATCATCCCACGCTTCTCCTTCGGCGGAGTCCCCAGCAGCGCTGATGCTACCTTCGACGACCGCTTCCTCACTGGCGGAACCGACTTCACCTTCACACTCAGCGACAACTTCAGCATCACTCGTGGTTCGCATCTGTTTAAGGTGGGCTTCGACGTAAATCGAATCCGCGAATACGAAGGCGAGCGCAGCGTCTTTAGTGGAAACTTTGCCTTCGCTCGCGACGTGAATAATCCGCTTGATACCAACTGGGCTTACTCCAATGCGGCGCTGGGAGTCTTTCAGCAATACTCCGAATCCACCAACCGTTTCGGCGCAAACATGCGGCAAACGTTTGCAGAATGGTTTGTGCAGGATAGTTGGAAAGTCAATCGCAAATTGACTATTGATTACGGCATGCGCTTCAGTTGGTCAAATCAGATGTATCCCAAGAAAGCTGGTGAACAATCTGTTCTGGCCCTCAGCCGCTATAAGGCAGCCAACGCTCCAGTATTTTTCCGCCCTGGCTTCGATGCCAACCGCAACAGAGTGGCAATCGATCCACGCAATGGTCAGGTTTTCCCAGTCGCCTATATCGGAGCATTCGTCCCAAACACTGGCAACCCAGCCAATGGCGGCGTCTTATCTGGAGACAAAGATTACGCTCGTGGCTTCGTCAACAATCAGCCGCTGCTCTACGGACCACGTCTTGGCTTCGCCTACGATCCCTTTGGAAAAGGGAAAACGGCAATTCGCGGTGGTGCCTCCATTCAGTACAATATGCGCTTGAGCAAGTGGAGCCCCACCACCAATAATCCTCCAGCCATCTTCACGCCAATCACTTACTACGGCAATATTGCTACCTTCACGCAGGCGGCAAATGTGTTGGCACCAAGCAACACCAACTCCTTCAACGTGGATAACAAAACCACCAGCACTTACAATTTGACATTCGGCGTGCAACAGGATTTAGGACATTCGCTGTTACTAGATGTTAGTTATGGCGGCACCTTCGGCCGTCACATTCAGCAGGGGTACAACATCAATACGGTCCCCTATGGAGCCAACTTCCAGGCTGCTAACCTGGATCCAACAAACGGCCGGCCACTCCCCGTCAATTTCCTACGCCCATATCCTGGCTACGGAAACATTAATTTCATCGACAACGCTTATGATTCCAACTATCATGCGTTGCTCTCGTCGCTTAACCGTCGCTTCAGCCGTGGCCTTCAAATGGGTATCTCTTACACTTACTCAAAGTTCATGGATGAATCCGGCATCCCCGTCTATCGCCCACTTCGTGTTTGGAGCTATGGCAAAAACGGTGGAGACCAAACACATAGCTTCGTCGCTAATTACACTTACGATCTGCCTAAGTTATCGAACATCGTCAAGAATTCTGTGGTTCATCATGTATTTGATGGATGGCAGATTTCCGGGATCGTTGCTTTAGTTAGCGGTCAGCCCACTGGCGTCGGCTACAGCACAACAGACGGTGCTGACATCACCGGTGGCGGCGATGGTTCGCGGATCATCGTCAACGGCAAAGCGCAACTGGATCATAGTTCCAAAACGTTCCTGCGCTGGTTCGATACCTCAGTATTCTCCCGGCCACCAGTTGGAAATCCTGGCAACGCACCTAAGGATGTCCTGCGGGGACCTGGCTTTAGCAACACGGACATATCCTTTATAAAGAAGATCCCGCTCAAGAATGAACGCCGCATCCTTTCCCTTCGTTGGGAAATGTATAACGCGTTGAATCACACTCAGTTTTCTGGTGTGAACACCACGGCGCGGTTTGATCCAGCAGGGAACCAAGTGGATACAACATTCGGGCAGGTAACCTCAACCCGTCAACCTCGCGTCATGCAAGGATCTTTGCGCTTTACATTCTAATAGGTACGTAATACAAGGGAACTGCCTTGCGGCAGTTCCAACTTAGAAGTGGGGGAATAAACCAACGGTGGTGGTTCCTCCTCATTCTTTTTGACATACTCGCGATACAGGAAAACCCCCGAAATCTGGTTGTTTCGCGTGCCTCGTATGGAGGCGTTCATGATAATTCCTCCTTCCTCAAGAACTGCTGACAATTGTGCGAATTTCGATCCATACACAAGCTTGTTGAATTCAAACCCTACCATGGAAAAAATGAATTGTGACTGCCCAACTTGCATCGGCTCCAGCCTTGTCACCCGGCCTGTAACCACGGCACCCTTGGGAATCACCACTTCGCCCTTAATCTTCACGGGCTTAGAAACAATCGCTTCCAACGGGTCCCCAATCGCAGCTTTTGAGCCAACAATCGGGGTGCGCAACGCTACACTGATTTGCAGCTTCGCGGGAATCTTGATTTCCTGGGGAGCCTTGGCCGCTTCCGTTTCATCCGCCAATCCCTCAAACCGAATCACAGATTCACCCGCATATTGGCGACAGGAAGTAAACGTGGTCCGATTCTGTTCCAGTCTTGTGTCCTCATGCTCCAATTCCATTTGCGCTTTTTTGGGCAACAAAAAATCACCCACACCAATCCGAACCCGCTCATATTCCACAAACTCACCAGCCGCACTGAGTGGAAAATTTACTGGTATTTCCTGCAACGAAAATTCCAAACGCAACACATCCAACGTGACGGCATCCACCCAAAATTGCCCGTCGATTCCAGCGTCCGCCACTTGTGCATCAATCTTAATGCGGTATGGTTTTCTGGCTACTGGAATTCGATATCCAATACGATAGGCCTTGCGCCCCGCGAATTCCTCAACCGGGTTCACTGTATAAGCAACACCGGCAGGATTCAGTGCATTGGCAAGATGTGTGGCAAAGTTCCCGGTTCCAAATGCTCCATTTTTTGCAAACTCTCCAATATCGCGCTCTTTGAAGGCACCCTCACCTGGCCAGGCGAATAATTCATGCTTTTCAACAACTGCCACATCTAAGCGCAGCGCATCCCTGCGGGTTAACTGTTTTGCTCCAGGCGGCTGCGCAAACCGCTCCACCAGCATCTGGCAAGTATAGTTGGGGACGCCTTCAATGGTCTGCTTCATGTGCGCACGAACCCGCCCCATCAGCTCCGCTGACGTCTCCGCAGACACAGTGCCCAAGCAGTTAATTGCCAAAACAATGATAGAAAGTCGCAACTCTTATATTGTGCCTTATTAATCCTGGGTAGCTGTGTTACCATGTGGCCAATGTCATCAAAAGCTACAGTTTTCAACAACGGTCCACTTCGCATTGAGGGTGATTTCACTCTGGTCGATGCCAGCGGCAAAGCATACGGTCTTGGCGGCCGCACTTCAATTGGCCTATGCCGCTGCGGTCTTTCAGAAAATAAACCTTTCTGCGATGGCGGCCATTCACGCCAGGGTTTTCAATCAGTTTGTGAAGCCAAGGAATTACCTCCACCAGCTCCAAAGCCTTAATGACGAAAACGAATCAGGCCGGCAGTAGTTTTGCTGTCTGCCTGATTCGTGTTATCTTCCATACTGATGAGTTCCATTACCCGCCGCTCCCTGCTTTCGTTGGCTGTTTCAGCCGCCACCCTTTCCGCTGCTAAAAAGAAGATCCCTGTTGGCCTGGAATTGTATTCCGTCCGCGGTGATTTAGCGAAAGATCAAATAGGCACCGTCCGCGCAGTAGCAAAGTTAGGCTATCAGGGGGTTGAGTTCTTTTCCCCTTACATGCAATGGACCCCTGCTTTTGCAAGAGAAATGCGAGCTGTTCTGGACGAAGTCGGCATGAAGTGCCTTTCCACGCACAACAGCAATAACTCCTTCACGCCGGAGTTAATGCCCAAGGCAATTGAACTGAATACCATCCTTGGCAGCAAGTTCATCATCATGGCGAGTGCTGGTCGCGTTACCGGGCTAGACGGTTGGAAGAAAGTTGCAGAACAATTAACCAAGGGTGCTGAAGATACAAAATCCGCTGGCATCCGCGTAGGCTTTCACAATCATCAGGTGGAATTCAAACCGATTGATGGAACACGCCCCATGGAAGTGCTTGCTAACAACACTCCTAAAAACGTAGTGCTGCAGCTTGACGTCGGCACTGCGATTGAAGCGGGTACCGATCCTGTGCAGTGGATCAATCAACACCCTGGCCGGATTGTCTCTCTCCATTGCAAGGATTGGACGTCGCCGAAAGATAAGGATAAAGATAGTGGCGGCTATCGTGTTTTATTCGGTGAAGGTGTGGCCAATTGGAAAGAGATTTTCAAAGCTGCTGAAAAATCCGGTG
>JAYUSZ010000305.1:0-3568 GCA_043755435.1 Bryobacterales bacterium
GTCGTTTCTATTTCCGATCTCATGGAAGTGATAAGAAGGATTGCAGTGGATCTGGAAAACTCGATTTGGTCGGCTGGCGACCCTCGACTCCCAAGCGACTCACTCGTACACATTGATGGCCAGTTTCCCAATGAGTAAAACTGTTGATAGTCAGCGCTTGCAGGCATGCTTCCATTTTTTATGCCAGTTGCATTTGTAGGCGTGGGTCTCTCGAATGGTGATAAAACAGGAAGAGGATTATGAACAGACAACAAGCCCACGAGTTACTCGATCAACTTGGACCAGCGCAATTCACCGCCATTGCTCAATTATTGGAAGTGTTGGCCAGCGGCGAAGATCCAGAGCGTTTAGCTAATTCACTCGCGAAGGCCCCAGTGGAAGAAGATGAGATTACTGCAGAAACCGCGGCGGCATTAGACCTTGCTCGTACCTCTCTCGCCCGTGGGGAGGGAATTCCGCACGCCCAGATCCTACAGGAATTTGGCCTGAATCCATGAAGTCTGGCGACGCTCCACAGCGAATCGCCGTTATCTGGTCGCCACAAGCTCGTGCAGAGTTACGGGCAATTGAACGGGAACTGGCCATGCGGATTCTATATTGCTTGGATCGTTATTTAAGCAGCCGCAACGGTGATGTGAAGAAGCTCAAACCGCCTCGTACCGGCTTACGGCTCCGCTGCGGCAACTACCGGGTGTTCTTTGATTTCAGGGCTGAATGCACGATCGAAATTACCGGAGTCTGGATCCGCAATGAGGCATACCGCTAGCTACGCGGTTCATGTTGATCGCAAAGGAACTCTAATGGCGAAGAAATTATCCGCATCATCTCAGCCCGGGAAGCAAATCAGCGTGAGTGCAGAGTCTATCTGGACCAAACCACTCGCTAAACGCCAAAAGTCAGTGCTTGAGGGGATTGCTACTCGACAGAAGAGCACAAGCGCCTCTTTGATCGACTACTCCGATATTCCCGCTTTGACAGACAAGGAACTCAACCAGTTCCGCCGTCCGTCCAAAAAACTGGTGGCCGTGCGCCGTGATGCCGATGTGCTGGAATGGCTGAAGCAATACGGCACTGGCTATTCCACGCGCATCAATAACGTTCTTAGAGTGGTCATGTCTAAAGGCCGGTAGGACACAATTTTCTGAACACAATTTTCTGAACCGCACGAAAGCTTGTGAATACTATATAATTCCACTTGGAGTGCGCCCAAGCGGACTATGTCGTCTCCCGGTATTAAACTCGCAGTTTTTATCACGCTCTGCGCTGACCTGTGGGCGGGTCCGCAACCTGCCATCGCCATTCTACAAAAACAGTGCGGGTCCTGCCATGGCGCAACGCAGATGTCAGGCTTCGATATCCGTGAGCGTGATGCCATTCTCCGCGGTGGCAAGCGTGGTGCCGCAGTGGTGCCGGGTAAATCCTCCGATAGCTTGTTGCTGCGCGCGGTGAAGCGTGAAGGCGATGTGAAAATGCCGCCGGGTAAAGCTAATCTTACTGCTGACGAAATCGCAGTGATCCGTTCTTGGATCGATGCTGGAGCACCTTGGGACGCTGCTGCTGCAAAGACAGAGTCAGCATGGTGGTCCTTTCAAACACCGAAGAGACCAGCCATTCCAAATCCAACCGCGTCCAATCCGATTGATAGTTTCGTGCTGGCGAAACTGCAGCAGAATGGTTTGAAGCCGGTGGCTAAAGCTTCGAAGCTGGCACTGGTGAGGCGATTGTACTTCGATCTGCATGGCCTGCCGCCGACGCCGGAACAAGTAGATGATTTCTTAAACGACCATTCGCCGGAAGCCTATCCAAAGCTTGTGGACAAGCTTCTGGGGTCTTCTCGCTATGGTGAGCGTTGGGGACGGAACTGGCTCGACGTGGTCCGGTACGCAGATACCGGGGGTTATGAGACGGATGTCCTGTACTCAAACGCGTGGCGCTATCGGGACTACGTGATCCGCTGCTTCAATGAAGACAAACCTTACACAGAATTTGTGAAGGAGCAAATTGCTGCTGATGAAATCTGGCCGGACAATCTGGATCTGAACGGCGGCTATGAAGTACCTAAAGACAAGGTGACGAACCTGAATCGCAGGTTGGGCACGGGACTTTACACTGTGGGTCCAATGGCTGTGGAGTACACATTCTTCGGTGACCAGTATCGGGCAGAATGGCAAGCCGAAGCAGTTGAAACCACCAGTTCCGCGTTTTTAGGATTGACGATGGGCTGCGCTCGATGCCACGATCACAAGTTTGATCCGCTGACGCAGCGCGACTATTACCGGCTGGCTGCGGTGTTTGCTGGCAGCGAGGATCGTGAAATTCCAATCGTCAGCCAGATGGGTGTTTACGAATACACCCGCTACGGAACGCGATTGGTGATTGCCGATCAGATCAAAGAGAAGCTAATGGCCCTGGACGGCCGGAAAGGAGCCAAGCGCGACCTGACTGCTTCAAAAAAAGATGAGCGGGAAACGTTGTTGCGACAGTTGGGTGAGGCGTACCTGAAAGCTCCTGTGATGTTCGGCAAGGCAAATGTTTTAGCACATAGCGAAATGGTTCCCGACTCGCACATTTTGCTGCGTGGCGAGTTTAAGCAAAAGGGCGAAAAAGTCAGTCCCGGATTTCCCGCCGCACTTTCTGATGGTTCTGCGGCGGACATTACCCAACGCCGAAAAGCTCTGGCGGAGTGGTTAACTTCTGCCAACCATCCATTGCTGGCCAGAGTGATGGTGAACCGAATTTGGCAAGGGCATTTCGGTCGCGGACTTGTTGCTACTTCGAACGATTTTGGCAGGCAGGGAGACGCGCCCACGCACCCGGAACTGTTAGATTGGCTGGCTTCGGAATTCGCGGCGAAAGGATACAGCATGAAAGCAATGCACCGACTGATACTGCTTTCCAATACCTATCAAATGTCCAGCGAGCCTAATGCGGCGAACCTGAAAGTGGATGCGGACAATCGCTTCTTGTGGAGAATGAACCGACGCAGGCTGCAAGCAGAAGAATTGCGGGATTCCATACTGGCATCATCTGGCGCATTGAATCCAAAAATGGCGGGCCCACCGGTTGCGGTGCCGCTCAGCCAGGAAGAAATGACGGGGATGCGTGATCCAACACAATGGCCAGTGCATCCTGATGTGACCGAACATGACCGCCGTAGTGTTTATCTTTATGTGAAACGGTCCTTCCGCCTGCCGATGTTTGAAGCATTCGACCAGCCCGACGCTGTGGCTAGTTGTGCCAGACGGGAATCGTCTACGGTGGCGCCTCAAGCTTTGACATTGATGAATAGTGATTTCATGATGAAGCAGGCTGCGAAACTGGCGGAACGATTGCAAAAGGAGCATGGCGGCGACCAGATCCGAATGATTGAAGCCGGATCGCGCATCGTATTTGGCAGGGCGCCTACAGCGGCAGAGTCCAGCCGCGCCACAACATTCCTGGCTCGCAATGATTTGGCGGCATTGTGCCTGCTTTGGTTCAACACAAACGAGTACCTCTATGTCGATTGATGCAGCGCGCCGTAATTTTCTGACTCGCTCCGGCTTGGGCTTCGGCTCGCTGGCTGCTA
>JAYUSZ010000306.1:0-8951 GCA_043755435.1 Bryobacterales bacterium
TAACTCCGGCTGTGCTTGAAAAAGTTGTGGAGAAAAGGGGTATTCAATTTTCTTTATCGCAGGAAAGCGCCAAGGCAATTGAAAATGCCGGAGGGGATCGCGCATTGATTGGTGTTTTGTTGCTGAAACAACCGCTGCCTTCAGCGCCTGCGCCAGCCCCGGTGCAAGCACAACCGCTGGTGCAGCAGTTGGCAGTGATACAAACGCCGGCACCTGTGATTCCCCCGCCACCCACGCCGAAACCGGAAGTCCCGCAACAGCCTCTGCAAGCAGCGGCCAAGACCATCAGCCAAGCCTCGTTATTGAAGCGAGAGGAATTGATTTACCCGGCTTTGGCGAAACGGGAAAAAATTGCCGGAAGCGTCCGCTGCGAAGTGACGATTGATGAAAAGGGTATGGTTACCAAAGTTAGGACCATCGCAGGGCACCCAGTTCTATCTGCGGCTGCCGAGGATTCCATTAAGCGCTGGAGGTACAACCCAGCAAAACTGGATGGAAAAGCAGTGCCTTCTTCAACACTTGTAGAAGTGAACTTTAAACCTATCTCCAACTAGGAATTGAACAAATGAACAACAAGGGAATGACCTATCTTCGCGCCCCTGGAAAGCTGATACAGGTTGGAGTCACCGTTGGGCAAACGCTACACCGGAATGAGCTAGACACTCTTCGTTTGGCAGCCGTCTCTCAGTGGCCTCAGATCATGCGGAATCGCACTGAATCTGCTCAGGATATTACCTCAGCAGTGGAAAAGGCAAAGCACTACCCGGATGGGGTGATTTGCTTGTACCTTCAGATAACCAATGTGGGGAAACGGTCTCTTTACCTGGAATATCTGAATGTGAACCTGCTTGATTCCATGACGGACCCGGCCTTGATTGAAAAATCAAGAGAGCAAATTCCCTTATTGTGTTGGCTGTTGCAAAAACAACTGAATGCAGCGACGGGTTGGGAAAATTTGACTACAACGACCATTGTGAGCGGAGCCCATGTCGTGGATGGATTCGGGGCGGCCCGACTTTCCCCAACTGCTTCTTTCGCTCCCTGGGGTAGTGCCATTGTTACTGCCGAAAGCGTATTTCCGGACTTGTTGGCGGACCCTTCCATTGCTGAAAAGGATTATCTGATCTACTTGCAAACTTCAAAGCTTTTCGAACAGCTGGAACGGACCACCACCACAAAAAAAGAGGATGAGATCCCGATTCTTTGGTCGCAAACGAACCAGAATTACGATGAAAGCAGCATTCACATTGTTATCGGAGAAGACGAAGGGGGGCAAAGCCGACGCAAGATGTTAATCGGAGTTGCCGCCGCTGTTGTTGTTAGCTTTATTGGGTCCTGGATGATCTCTAACTCTACTCGTGCACAGGGGGCAATCAGAGTTACTCCTCCGGAAGTTCAAAGAGAAATGAAGTTCTTTTTATGGAATCGGCCCGCGGCAAAGGTCGAACCCAAGGCCACTCCCATTCCAACCGCCAAAGCGTTACCAGCACCTGCAAAACCAGTTGTGGAAGTAACCGGCCCATCGCCAAAGCCTGAAGATGCTGCCAGAAGACGGGCTGAGGCATTGCAGGCACTAGGTTTGGGTCAAACCAGCAGTATTACGGAAGAAGAAAAACGAAAAGAAGCATTGAAAGCGCTGACAAATGGCAAGTAACGTGTCAAAATCAAGTCCGTGAAGTACATTCTCGGAATGATGGCAATACTTTCGCTGCGCGCCGAGTTCATCAGCGTGAAGATGAAAGTTTCCGGGATGGATTGTGCCTCATGTGTAACTGGCCTGGAGGCAAAGCTCAAACGCCTGCGCGGGGTGAAAACCGTTGCAGTGGAGCCCGAAAAGAACCTGATTTCACTTGAATTGCTGGATGGAAACTCGGTTCGAATCGACAGAATCCGGGATGACATAAAAGGTGTCGGGTTTACTCCGAAGGACGCGAAGATTCGGGCACGGGGTCGCGCAACGAAAGAGCTTGGCATTTGGATTTTCATGCTTGAGGGAAGCAACCAACGATTCCTCCTTTCTCCATTTTCAGAAATCATCGAAAAGCAAGTAAACTCCGGAACAATTGTGACAATCGAAGCGGTGCAACCCTTACCAGACTCTCCATCGGAGGATCCGGTACTTACGGTCCAGTCCGTAGCGGTCAACTGAACTTGATGCGTCTTCTATTTTGAGGGGTGAGCGCATATTTCTTAAGAGCGCAAACCAATAAGAAAGAGTAGAATCGCTGCTATTGAGCGACTTTCTCCTTTTCTTTGCCGTGTGCCGATCAGAAATAAGGACCCTTGTCCAAAAAGTACTATTAAAAATGTGGGTAGTACTACCCACAAAAGCACTTTTTGTGGGGATTCAGTACTTCCTTTTTTGAGGGGATTGTAGTACTATGATTATGGTCTTGGTCGGGTCCCATCGTCCCCGTGACGAATTTTAGAACTGACCTGGCGACGAGCGTCTTCCTCCGAGTGCTCGTCGCCCTTTTGTTTTTTAAAGCCGCCTAAAATCCAACAACAACCTTATCAAGGGGACGCAAGCCATCTTGTGCAACTTTGATACCCCGTTGCGCTCTATTCCAAGATGGAATTTCCTCAAGTGCAATTTTGAAAGCGGATTCGGCTTCCTTTAATTTTCCATTCTTCAGAGAAACTCCGCCAACAACCACTGAAATGGGACGTGGATACCACGGTGGCTCTGTATAACGAAGTGCCCGCTGCGCTAACGCTGCTTTCCCAAGTAACTTTAGACCCTTCTTCGATTTGCCTTTGGCCACCAAAATATGAGCTTCCAATTCTTGCCTGGCAACTAACAGCTCTTCTGGAGCAGCAAGTTTCAGGCGGCTACTATATTCCCCGACCGAAGCAGTCATCTGCTCTAATTCGCTGGTCGCTAACTTTGCATTTCCCTTCCCTGCTTGAGCCAACCCCAATGCCCAGTGACGCCAAGCCTGCTGGCGTGGCTTGTTGATTTCCGGAAGCATCTTGCCAGCTAGAATGTCGTCCCAGCGTTCCGATTCCACCAAGGCGCGCAACATTGCAAACCAGCCCTGCTTGTAGGATGTCTGGAAATTATCCAACGCGGAAGCTTCCCGCGGATTTTCAGCAATCGCCAGAAGCTCACGGGCCGCCTCGAAGGCCTTTTCATAGTCCCCTTTATAAGTGGCCACTGTGGCTAAGTAATGAACATTGTGGCCGTGGTGAGAATTGCCGTAAAGAGCATCTCCGTTCATGTAGGAACGTTCATTTTCGGCGGCTTTCGTGAACGATTCAAGAGCCTCATCCAGCTTGCCTGTTTGCGAGTAGATATGCCCCGGCATGTGCAAGGCATGAGGAATGTTGGTGACCAGTTCGGAGTATTTCTTCGAACTCATCCAAGCATCCTTGGCGAACGTCGAGCCTTCCCATCCATGAATCACATAGTGATGAACTCCAGGGTGTTCCGGTGCGTCAATCATCAACTTCCGCAGGAGTTCAACGGCCTCCATTGTTCCTGGACGAGGGGTGTGTGCCGGCTGCTCGTAGCCACCCATTGATTGCAGAGCAAGAATCGTGCGAGCCTCAATTTCATTGGGAAAGCGGCGAACCAATTCCTTGAGCGCTGCCAGATAATCAAGATCCCCATTCTTCACCTGTGTGTTCCGCCGGGCAACAATTGAGGCAATGTACATTTTTTCCACTTCGGTGGCTTTACCAGGAACCGCTGCCAAAGCTGCTGCCTTGGCAGCGGCCTTGATGGCGCGATGCTCAGGTGCTAGAGGCTGGAAACCCATGGCGTCACGAAATTGATCTAATTGAAAACGAGGGCGGTAATCTCCAGCGGAAACCATCGCGACGCCCCAATGCGGCATTGGGGCGTCAGGGTCTAATTGGGCGGCTTGCAGAAAGCTCCGTTCCGCTTCGCGAGACCAGAAAGAATGCATTTGGGCCAAGCCTTGATCAAAGAACTTTTGGGCTTCAGCGCTGGTGGTTGTGATGGGAAAGTGCACCTCACCTTGGCCGGTCATGATTTTCGCGGGCAATGCGGGCGAAACCGAAGAAGGTGGTGGCATGCACATATCCTTCGGTTTGCTTTGACTCCATCCCTCTAAGGCGAAGATCGCCATAACGATTAAACTTCTCATGCTATTTCTTCCCTCCATCCAATTGATTTAAAACTAAGTCTGCCAACTGCGTAACGGAATGACGGGATCCCTCAACGCGTGCAACCAATCGACCATCGTGGCCAAGGATGCTGGTCACGGAGCTGTGCACCAGTGAATCTTCCTCTGCCCAATAGACCAGTCCAAAATAACCGGCTACTTTGGCAACCTGTTGCCTGGTGCCCGTTAGAAAACGCCAGCCATCCTTACTAGCATGCCACCTTGCAGCATAGTTGGAAAGCACGGGTACGGTATCGTAAGTCGGATCCAAGGTCACTGTTAGCAGAATCAGCTCCGTTCCCAAGCGTTGCGAGAATTTCTTTTGAAGGAAAGCGAACCCTGCCGATAGCCGCGGACAAACTTCTGGCAATGGGCAGCGCGTGTAAATGAAATTGATAACTACTGTCCTACCGCGGAAGCTCGAAAGGCTTGTGATGTTCCCAGACTGATCGGTTAACGCGAAGTCAGGAACAATGGAACGCATCGCAACTTTGCTATCGGGTGGAGGAAGCTTCAGTGCCTCACCATCGTCCAGTTTGATTCCGTCAAGCCCACTTTCAATCAACTTCATCCGGCGAACTTTTGTTCGAACCTTGGTGACTCCAATTTCAAAATCGACACGAGCACCAGGATAAAGCCCGGCCATCTGCTGAGGATTTACCCGAAAGGGCATGATCATCGCGGGCATCCAGCCGTCAACCGATTTGTGGGATATGACCACTTCCCCTAATTCCGGACGAACTGCCACAACCAGGCCTTCCAATGCGACCCGGCGGGCGCAGCTAGTAAAAGTACAAAATGTCAGGACGAAGAATGTAAGACTGTTTAACTTCAGCACAAGGTCCACACTCCATTTTGTAATCTGCACCAGTGGCACGAACGGCTTTGGGAACCTCTACTGCGTGGTCTGGATGATGGTATGCCGATAGGGACATGCGTGGATGAAAGCGGTTGATAGTTGCTTTGCCGCCGGCCAGCGCTTTCAATTCGGCCCCTTCAATATCCATTTTGATGAAGCTTACTTTTTCAAGACCGAGTTCCGCAACAAGCTTGTCGATGGTAGTGAGCGGCACTTTCTCTCCATCGGATGCACTCTCGCGGTGGATCACAAAACTGTCGGCGGCGGAGTTGTGCGGGTCAATTCTAAGGGTGAGCATGTCGTCTTTGTCCCAAACGCCTTTCGGATAAACGATGACTCTTTTTTCGGCGATTTCTTTAGCGAAATTTCGGCGCAAACATTCGATATTCTCTGGAGCCGGTTCAATAGCAATCACCAGCTTCGCACCGCGATCCAAGGCGCTTCGAGTGAAGACGCCAATGTTTGCCCCGCAATCGAGAACCACATCGCCTGATTGAATATCGCGATCACCAGTCCCGTAGATTTTCTGATCTTGTTCGGCCAAATTGAACGGAAGCATGAAGGAATCCTGGCTCCCCTTGGGTAGCCAGAACTTGCCACGAGGAGTGTCCCAAAAATCGAAGTGCTCGTCGGACTGAAGCTTTCTGGTTGCCGCAAGAATTCGATCTTTAGCGGTAGTAAGATTTGCTTCATGGGATGGAATTTCCAGCGCCCGTTCCATGGTGCAGCCATTAGCACGTCCAGACCAAACCAGGATGCGCAACCGAAGAGGGTCACTATACAAAGCAACTGCACCCAAAATTAACAGCGGAGCCAGCCATCGTAAGAATTTCATTTTTTTGAGGATAGCACTGCTTGAGCAAATTGCCTCCACATTTCGTAGTTCATCCCCATGTCGCGAGTCTCATAGTAGAGCTTACCGGCATGAGGGGGTGACAAGAAATCGTGTTCCGGTGCCCGGCGAAACAACTCCTCGGTAGTGGAAAAACGACTGAACAAGTGTTGTTGCGAACGAAAGCAGGCAAACATTGCTGCCTTTCGTGCGGCATCAGCGGGATCGAGTAAAATGCGCTGGATAAGGGGATGGGATGCATGCGGAAGGAACTGGCTGGCCACCATGATTCCATCAAGAGAATGATAGGCGGGGAATTCCAAGACTTCTACGCCGGTGGATCCAACAGCCAGCGCCACCGCAAGAGCAGTTGCATCATGATCTGGATGACCTCCCTCGTAGGAGTGAGTAATGATACGGTCCACCGGAAAAAGCGAGGCAATAGTTTTCGACAGCAGGGGCAAGTTCATCACTGCCTCCTGATCGGCCACCTGCGCCATATGACATTGGGTTTCGTCAATTCCAGCAATGGTCATGGCGGCTAATAACTCCGATCGGCGGTGCTTGGCGTAGGCTTCACGAGAATCGAACCCAACTCTTTCAAAATATTTCGGATTCCTTGGTCCGCTGTCGGTGGTGTGAAGAATAGTGAATTGTTGTGGAGCCATCGCCATCCATCGGCTGGCGGCAATTGTCTCGTCGTCCGCATGAGCAACTACTAGCAACGTCTTCATGTAACTCATTTTCTCCTGTTACGCTGGATTGGTGCGCATAGGCATCACTTGTTATCCAACTTACGGCGGATCTGGAATCGTCGCTACCGAACTGGGGCTTGAGCTAGCTAAGCGGGGGCATCAGGTCCATTTCATCAGTTATGCAAATCCGATTCGCTTGGGGGAGGGTCCTGGTATTTTTTATCACGAGGTGGAGGTGAGCAATTATCCTTTGTTCCAATACCCACCTTATTGCTTGGCTTTGGCGTCGCGCATGGCGGAAGTCGCGACCATGGAAAAGCTGGATCTGCTGCATGTTCATTATGCCATTCCTCATTCCGTATCAGCCATGCTGGCCCGGGGAATTTTGGAAAAAGATCGACGGCTTCCCTTTGTCACAACCCTTCATGGAACAGATATCACTCTAGTGGGTGTGGATCGTTCCTATTTCCCAATCACCAAGTATTCCATTGAACAATCCGATGCTGTTACGGCAATCAGCAACAACTTGCGCAACCAAACGATCGAGGTTTTTGGAGTAACGAACCCAGTGCAAGTAATCCACAACTTCGTCTGCACGGAAACTTACAGGCCACAACCGGAAAGACGAGCTCCGCGCAAAACGATGATGCACATTTCAAATTTCCGTCCGGTAAAGAGGGTTGTAGATTGTGTGAAAATACTGGCCGAAGTGAGGAAGAGTATTGACGCCGATTTGTGGATGATCGGTGATGGTCCTGATCGCAGCGCGGCAGAGCGTCTTGTGGCTGAATTAGGGTTGACATCGTATGTCCGCTTTCTTGGGAAGCAGAACAATATTCCAAATTTGTTACCTCAGGGACACGTTCTGTTGCTACCCAGCGAAACGGAGAGTTTCGGATTGGCGGCGCTGGAAGCGATGGCGTGTGGCTTGGTGCCAGTGGCAACCAAAGTTGGAGGAGTTCCAGAATTAATCGACGACGGCATAACAGGCTACCTTTGCCCGGCGGGTGATATTGCGAAGCAGTCGAATTGCGCTGCGTCGCTGTTGATGAATGAAACGGTTCGAGAGAAGATGGCAACGGCGGCTCGCGATGCTGCGGAAAGTAGATTCAACACAAATCTGATCATTCCCCAATATGAACAGGTGTACCAACGATTACTGGGCAGTAGTTAGTTGGATTCAGATCCACCCTTTCCAGTAGTAGTAGAGTATTTTGACAGTTTCTTGAATTAGATCGAAAAATACGGATACCCTGCCTTTCCAGTTATTCCCTCGTTTCATCCCTTCAGGGAAAGGCCGAGGAGTTACGGGAATGCCGACTTTGCCAACGACCCTGTTTGCTCGGTACATGTGCAGATCGCTTGTAAGGAGAACATTGCGACCTTTCAGATTTTTAAGCACAGGAATTAGTGCCAGTGCGCTTTCACGGGTTGTTGTGGAGGAGTTCTCCGTCACAATCATCTCAATCGGAATGCCATGGCCCACCAAAAAGTTTCTCATCAGCAATGAGGAATCTTTGCCGGAGAGGACTATCTTTTGGTATTGCCCTTGGCGGTAAGCCAGAATGGCGTAAACACAACGGCCATAAGTATCGTCACCCAAAATCGCTTCATCGAGCGAACTCCCTGCAAGGACGATTAGATTCTCACCGTGTTCGGTTGTCCACTTTCCCGAAAGACGATTTGACCACCATGAGACCGCAGGTGTAACGACGATGAACAGTGTAAATGCACCCAAGCATGCAAATGCCTTAACAAGAAGAGAACTGAGCGATTTCACTTTTCCGCTCATAGGGTCCGGATTGTTCCCCGTTCAGTTGCCCCACCGCACATCAAACGGTAAAAGTAATCGGTATCGGAATCCAGCGCCAAGTTACGGATTTGGCCGTTGTCGTCCTTCTCCTCAATATTCTCGCCAACTTGAAAAGTGCGCAGCAGATCCTCTTCACTCTTGCTGGCTCTTTTGTTGGAGCGGTCTGAATCGGCACGGATAAAGAAATCGGGCCGAAGAGCATTGACGACAACGTATGATCCAAGATCCGTCGTTAAGTTGCTATTGGGACTAACCTCAAGCTGACATCCCATTTTCGTCATGAAGCGAGGAACACGCCAAGTGAAAATCAAGGAAGTTGACTCAGCCTTCACACGTAGATCACGAATAATGGACACTTCTTCAATGTTTACACCCAAATCCTTCCCGTCGGTCCCTGCACCAGTATATGCCGAACCAGGCACCAAGGAAAAGTTGTTCTGTTCAGTGTTTCGATAGTTCGGTTTGTAATTTCCTATGGTGAAATTGCCACTGCAATCCGAAGGTCTACATGGTTGAATTGCGTCCCCGCTGCCGACCAAGGTGTTATTACGAAAAGACGCGCCAGGGACCAAGCCTTTTGCTGCAAGAATGCTAATGGTCTCTGCGCCATCACCGCCAATAT
>JAYUSZ010000307.1:0-24054 GCA_043755435.1 Bryobacterales bacterium
GTGGATTTCAACAACACGAACTTCGGGCGGGTGATAAACAAACGGGCAGAGTATATTGGGCGCGAAATGCAGTTTGGGATAAAGGTGAGTTTCTAAGTCCGCCTTAGGGTTCCGCTTCTTGCTAGGAAATGATGGTAGCTGGATAAACCTTCAGCACAACCTCAGATCCGCAACGCACGGCAACACCGTAAACATGGCGCTGTGTTGCTTTGCCACTCCAATAGCGCCACTCATTTTCGATGTCACCAATCTTGGGACCAAAAGATGCAGTGGGTTCGGCGGTGGTAAGGTCAAAGGAAATTTCGCGCAACGGTAGCGACATTCCCAAGCCGCGAGCCTTAATGTACGCTTCTTTCAACGTCCACATTTGAAAAAAGCGCACATACCTCTCGGAGGCAGGTGCAGCAAGAAACGCCGCCCGCTCTGTCTCTGTAAAAACATTGCGTGACAACAATTCATGATCAGCCCGGCGATCAATAGCCTCAGCATCCACACCGCAATCCATACTGCGGGTAACGATACAGCCCACAAGGCCGTTGGTATGCGTCAAGTTGAATCGCAATTCCTGGTTGGCAAGTTCCGGCCGGCTATGGTCTCCAATAGTAAATTGCAGCTTGGCTGGATTGGCATTCAAGTACTTCCCTAGTGTTTGACGTAGGAAAGTATGGGCGAAGCGGAATAGCCGACGATCGCTGGGGAAACGATAGCGGGCGCCCCGTTCCAGCTCATCGGCTGATAGAATCTCAGCACCGATCGTATCGTTCTGGGGGTCACTCTGGTCCACTTCCTGTAACCAAACATGAATTTCATTATCCGCAATCACTACTGACGAGAGTAACAAACTGGCACCCGGAACTTTCTTAACCAAGTGGCGTCTAACTTAATAATTATGCGGCGCGCACTAATCCTGATCCTTCCTCTAACGCTTCTTGGCCAAGCAAATTGGCCGCAATTTGGGGGACCTAATCGTGACTTTGCATCTCCGGCGAAGGGCCTGCTTGAAAAGTGGCCGGCGAATGGCCCGAAGCAGCTTTGGAGACAACCTCTGGGTGAAGGTTACTCGGGCATTGCATGCGATGGTGACCGTTTATTCACCATGACTCGTAAGTCGCCCAGTCAGGAAACAGTGGTTGCCCTCGATGCCGCAACAGGCAAGCAACTTTGGGAATACAGTTATGCAGCGCCGCAGGTAGGCCGGTACGCACTGGAAAACGGACCGGGTCCACATACTACACCTGCGGTTGCTTCGGGTCGGGTGTTTTCTGCCGGGATCACACAGATTGTTAATGCGCTTGATGCGAAATCAGGCAAGGTGCTTTGGACGCACGATCTGATGGCCGAGTACGGATCAACTACTTTCGATCGCGGCTATGCTTCAAGCCCTTTGTTATATCGTGATCTGGTGATATTTCCTCTGTCCGGTCCAGCGAAGGCATTTGTTGCTTTTCGTCAAAACGACGGTTCCGTTGCTTGGAACGGCGGGGCTGGGGAGACGAGTGGATCTTCTCCGATCCTGATTGAAGTTGGGGGCATGGAACAGTTGGTTATGTTCTTAGGCAATGCCATTGGCGGGTTCAATCCGTTGAATGGGGACACCCAATGGCGGGAGCCGCACAAGACAACTTATGATTTGAACGTTGCCATGCCAGTCTATGGTGCGGATGGAATTCTGGTGATGTCTTCTGCCTATAGCGGAGGCGCACAAGGGGTTCAGCTAACCCGGCAGGGTGACCGTGTGATTTCAAAATCGTTGTGGGAAATGAAGAAGCTACGTGTCCATCACGGCAACCTTGTGCGCATTGGAGACACGGTTTATGGATCGAGTGGTGATTTTGGTCCGGCACCAATTACAGCGGTTGACGTGAAGACTGGTAAGGTTCTTTGGCAAAATCGCGAATTCGCCAAAGCTAGCATTGTGTTGGCTGACGGCAAAGGGATTGTCGTGGATGAAGACGGGATGCTGGGCCTGGTGCGGCTTTCCTCCAAAGGGATGGAAGTGTTGAGCAAGTTTCAAGCACTTTCAGGACGATGTTGGACTGCGCCGACCATTGTTGGTTCCAAATTGTATGTAAGAAGCCGCGATAAAATCGTCGCCTACGAATTAAAGTGAAGTTACAATCGAGAGAATGAGAATTGCGGCTTCAGCCATTTTATTCTGCTGCGCATGCAGCGCGCCTCCGCCTGTTCCTGAGCCGCTAAAACAGGAAAAACCGAAGCATGCCAAAATCCTGCAATTTTACGGGGCAGATGCCGAAGTTACCAAAGGGCAGCCAATTACAATTTGCTACGGTGTGGAAGATGCAGTTACGGTAAGGATGGAACCGGCGGATGAACAGCTTGGACTTTCCCGCAATCGTTGTATAGCAGTCTCTCCGAAGCAGAATACCAATTACATGTTGATTGCCAAGGGTGCTGATGGATTGGAAGTTCGCCAATCGCTTCCAATCCGAGTAGTGGCTCCAAAGCAAGCAGTGGTGTTGATCCAGAATTTCGATGTGTCGACGGGTGGCAATGGCCAACCTGTCCAACTGTGTTACCGAACCAAAGGTGCAACAACATTGCGATTGGATCCACCGGTGCACCCTGTTGGACCGTCGGAAACTCCCCGTTGTATTCCAGTGGCTATCAAGGCACCAACAACCTTTATCCTTACTGCTACCGACGCTGCCGGCAATGTGGATCGGATGCAGGTTACTGCTAAGCCAAATTAGTATAAAGCGGCAACCTGAAGTCAGGCAGCAACCGCAATCTTTTAGTTGTGGAGCGCCGCAAATGCTGCCAACAATCCAGAACATGCGTACCAACTCGAAAGTAGATTAAGTTAAGCTATCATCCGGAACAACGCTTCAGGGCTTTCCTCTTTGGCCAATAGATTGCTAGAACGGTTCATATGCCCACCACTCTGTCCGCTGAACAGGTGTCCAGGATCAACGCCTATTGGTCTGCAGCCAATTACCTTTCCGTTGGACAAATTTATCTGCTGGACAACCCACTGCTCACCGAGCCGCTGACCTCGCAACACGTTAAGTCCCGGCTCCTTGGACACTGGGGCACCACTCCTGGCCTCAATTTCATCTACGCCCATTTCAATCGGATCATACAAAACCACAACCTGAACGTGTTGTATGTGACCGGCCCAGGTCATGGGGGCCCAGGTTTGGTCGCCAACACCTACTTAGAGGGTACTTACAGCGAGTTATACCCCAACATTCCTCAAACCACGGCTGGTATGCAGCAGCTGTTCAAGCAATTCTCCTTTCCAGGTGGGATTCCCAGCCACGTCGCTCCAGAAACCCCCGGCTCAATTCACGAAGGTGGCGAACTGGGCTATTCCCTCCTCCACGCTTATGGTGCCGTGTTCGATAACCCCGATCTAATGGCTTGCTGCGTTGTTGGGGATGGCGAAGCAGAAACTGGACCCCTCGCCGCTAGCTGGCATTCCAACAAATTCCTCAGCCCCTCGCGTGACGGCGTGGTCCTCCCCATTCTCCATCTGAATGGCTATAAAATCGCCGCACCAACTCTCCTCGCCAGAATGAGTAACCAGGAATTGGATCACCTCTTCACCGGCTATGGTCACAAACCCTATTTCGTCGAAGGCGACCAGCCTGAAGCCATGCACCAACTTATGGCCAGCACTCTCGATAAGATCGTCGACGAAATCAAATCGATTCAAACGCAGGCGCGCCAAAGTGGATCTTCCGTTCGCCCCCGCTGGCCGATGATCATTCTGCGAACCCCAAAGGGCTGGACTGGTCCGAAAATCGTCGATGGTAAACCATCAGAAGGTACCTTTCGTTCTCATCAGGTTCCCCTCGCAAACGTCTCCACCAATCCAGAACATTTGCAGCAGCTCGAAAAGTGGATGCGCAGCTATCATCCTGAACAACTCTTCGATTCCAATGGAACGCTGCGCCCTGAACTGGCAGCGCTAGCACCCCTTGGCAATAAACGCATGGGAGCCAACCCCCATGCCGACGGTGGGCAGCTACTTCGTGACCTCATCATGCCCGACTTCCACGACTACGCAGTGGCAGTCCCCAAACCCGGCTCCGTGGATGCGGAGTCCACACGCGTGATGGGTGAGATGCTCCGTGATGTTATGAAGCTCAACCACGACGCTCGGAATTTCCGCGTCTTCGGCCCCGACGAAACCGCCTCGAACCGGCTCGGAGCTGTCTTTGAGGTCACCGATCGCGTTTGGGAAGATGGCATCCTCCCCAGCGATGATCACCTTTCGCAAGACGGCCGTGTCATGGAAGTGCTCAGCGAACATCTTTGTCAAGGTTGGCTTGAAGGCTATTTACTAACTGGCAGACATGGCGTGTTTTCCTGCTATGAAGCCTTCATCCATATCATTGACTCCATGTTTAATCAGCATGCCAAGTGGTTGAAGGTTTCAAACGAAGTTGCCTGGCGTCACCCAATCGCCTCCTTGAATTATCTGCTCACTTCCCATGTTTGGAGGCAGGATCACAATGGCTTCAGCCATCAGGATCCAGGCTTCATTGATCACGTGGTAAATAAAAAGGCCGATATTGTTCGTGTCTATCTTCCACCTGATGCCAATACACTCCTCTCTGTAACTGACCACTGCCTTCGCAGCCGGCACTATGTCAATGTGATTGTGGCTGGCAAACAACCAGCTCCGCAATGGCTCAATATGGATGCCGCAGTTCGGCACTGCGAAGTTGGCATTGGCATTTGGGGTTGGGCAAGTAACGATCAGGATCAGGAACCTGATGTGGTTCTGGCTTCCTCTGGTGACGTGCCCACCCTCGAAGCATTAGCCGCAGTCGATCTGCTACGGCAACATCTTCCCGATCTCAAAATCCGCTTCGTCAACGTGGTGGATTTAATGACGCTGCAACCACCCAGCCAACATCCGCATGGCCTACCAGACAGTGAATTCGATTCCATCTTCACCACTAACAAACCCATCGTCTTTGCATTCCACGGCTACCCCTGGCTGATCCACCGTCTGACCTATCGCCGCACGAATCACGACAATATGCATGTTAAAGGGTATAAAGAGGAGGGCACCACAACCACACCATTCGACATGACGGTGCTCAACGATCTTGATCGCTTCCATCTGGCAGGCGACATGATTGACCGTGTTCCTCGCCTCCACGATAAAGCCGGTCACGTCAAGCAACTCCTTCGCGACAAGCTCGCCGAACACAAACGATACATTGGCATACACGGCGACGATATGCCAGACATTCGCGACTGGCGATGGCCGTATTAGATTGCTGGAATATTGGAAGTCGCCTTCGCGAGCCAACACCTAACACGCTTAAGCACATTGGTGGCCTTGAGAGTTTCACCATACGTTACTCCACTCCCAGTTCATCCAGCAAATTGCTGCCATGTAGCTCGTGAGATGTTCATTTATTTGCAAGCCTATCAGCCAAAAACAATGCCAATGAACAGCCCGGCGAGTGCGTTTTCCAGGTGGCCGTGCTTGACCCTACGGCTCAAAGAAGCAGCCTGCTGGCAGAACTCAATCATGACCATCGCGTAAATATTTAAACTTCCTCTTGCAAATCGGCAAGATTTCCTCTACTGTGTAGAAATGAATGCACGAGACAACCTGGGCGAGTTTGAACAACTGATTCTGTTGGCCGTGCTTCGCCTCAAGGACGAAGCATACGGCATGCGAGTCCGGCAGGAAATTGAAACGCGAATCAGCAGACCCACTTCCATCGGAGCTGTCTACGCAACGCTGGAAAGGTTGGAATCAAAGGGTCTGGTGCGGTCCGAAGTAGGCGAAAGCACTCCGGAGCGCGGTGGTCGGCCAAAGAAGATGTTTGCCATAACTGGTGCGGGCGCCGATGGTTTACGCCGCAGTCTGGAATCATTGGCCAAGATGCGGCAAGGGCTTAAGATGGGAGACCTCGAATGGCTTACCTAACACCTCCACGCTTAGCTACTACTCTGTTGCTGTTAGTTACTCCCTCCAACACGCGCGAAGAAGTGGAAGGTGATCTTTTGGAAGAGTTCCAAAGCATCGCGGAATCACAGCGAACCGCTTGGTATTGGAAGCAAGTCTTACGCTCCGCCTTTCCAATGTTGGCAATGCGCATTCGTCAGCCCGATTGGAACACGGCCCTTTCCACAATGCTGATGTACGCCATACCCGTTCGCATTTTGGATTTCCTATGGGCATTCGTTCTTTCGCAAGTGCCTCTGAAAGAAGCCGCCATTCGTCCCGTTGAATTCTTGATGGTCCATCTGGTGCTGGCCTGCGCATGCGCCATTGCATTGCGGGCAGCGGTTTCAAGAGTCAGCGTGGTTTGGTTGATGTTGGCTTCGTTGTTGATTCTTTCCAGCCTTCCGGCGTGGCTGCCGGCTTGGTTTTGGTTATTGCTGATTGTTGTTCCGTCCGTATGCTCTGCGGCGTTTGCCGCATTCAGGAGGAAATCGTTATGAAGATTTGGATCAAGCGAATCCTGCTATCAATAGCAGCATTGCTGTTGCTTTCCACTGCTGTACTGGGGTTCCTGAGTTCCAGGCCCGGTGCTGATGAACTGCGCGGTAGCGTGGAGATCAACAAGCCAGCAGCACATGTTTGGGCATTCCTTGAGGAGCCTGAAAAATTGAAAAGTTGGGTGGGCTGGATGAAGGAGATTCGCGAAGCCAGACCTGGTTCACGCGGAGTTGGGTCTCGTCAGGTTTGGGTAATGGAGGACATGAACAACGGCGGCGCACTGATGGAAATCAACGGCGAAGTGATTGCCTATACACCAGGCCGATCCAAAACCATTCGAGCAAATGTGCCGGGGGTCTTCACTGGTGAGACAGAATACTTAGTGGAAGATTTGGGTGACGGTCGAAGCCGTTTTAGCAATCATGCAAAGTATGTCTTCGACAGTTCCTTCACGAAATTATTGACGCCGATTATTATGCCATCCGCCTCTAGGAAGGGTAAGGAAGACATGGAGCGGCTGAAGCAAAAGGTGGAAGCACAGTAGGCTACTTTTCAGTTAACATCTCCACCTTGCGAAACACAGTAAACGCCACAACCCTATTTCCTTTCGCCGTCGCGTGAATACCATCCTGTTGCATCATGCCGGGCACCAACGCAACATTCTCCAGGAAAAACGGGATGAATGGCAGCTTGTACTTCTGCGCCAGCGTCTTGAACATGGCGTCAAAATCCTTGATGTAGTCTTCGCCGTAATTGCGCGGAAGCGTGATTCCAGCCAGCACAACCTTGGCGCCACTAGCTTGCAACTTTTCGATGATGGTTTCAAAGTTCGCCGTCGTAGTGGCCACTGGAATGCCACGAAGCCCATCGTTGCCGCCCAACTCCAACACCACAATCTTCGGTTTATCCGCCAACACCTGTGGCACACGGTCGACGCCTCCTGACGTAGTGTCACCACTCAAACCATGGTTCACCACACGGTACTGTACTCCCCGTTCATCCAGTAGCTGCTGCATGTAAAAAGGATAGTTTTCGTTCTCAGCAACGCCGGCTCCAGCAGTAAGGCTATCGCCAAACGCGGCGATGATGGGCCGGGGGTCCACAACTTTCGTTACAACTGGAGATTTAGAAGCATTCGCAACGGGAGCAGCTTTCGCCGCGTCCTTATCATTTGAAGTTGAAGAGGAACATCCGTAGAATGTGGTTACAGTCAACACGCAAATCAGGGTTTGTAGTTTCATTGGATGCAATAATTAAATTATCCTCCTATTCTTAGCCATCCAACAGTAAATATGACCCTAGAGAACATGATCGAAGTTGAGGCGCTCACTAAATCCATCGCCACCCCCACGCATCGCGTTGACATTCTAAAGGGCCTCACCTTCCAAGTTCCCAAGGGGCAGTTCATCGCAATTATGGGACCATCCGGCAGTGGCAAAAGCACTCTCTTAGGCCTTCTTGCAGGGCTGGATAACGCAACATCCGGAGCCATACGTCTTAACGGAACCGACATCACACGCCTTGAAGAAGATGACTTGGCCCTGGTTCGTGGCCGTACTTTGGGCTTCGTGTTTCAGTCCTATCAGTTGATCCCCACACTCACTGCCGAAGAAAATGTGCGCCTTCCTTTGGAACTAACTGGTGGTGGTGAGGATTCCGCCCGCGCCCGAGAATTACTGGAAACCGTTGGTCTAGGTGAACGGCGCGATCATTATCCCGTGCAACTTTCCGGCGGAGAGCAACAACGCGTGGCGCTTGCACGAGCCTTCATGTGCCGCCCTCCAATTTTGATGGCCGATGAACCAACCGGGAATTTGGATTCGGCAAACGGCACTCTTGTGCTTGACCTCTTAATTCAACTGAATCGCCAACAGGGCACCACGCTGGTGATGGTGACGCACGACCGTGAATTGGCCACCCATGCCGATCGTTGCCTTGAACTTCGTGACGGAGTGATTGTCCGCGATGAGTAACCGCAGTTTTCCATGGCGAACAGCATTCCGCATTGCGTGGCGTGAATCCAGAGCCTCCGGCCCAAAGTTCCTGTTTGCGTTGCTCGCCGTTTCCATTGGCGTTGGCTCGCTGGTTGGCGTCCGTGGATTCAGCCGCTCGTTCAGCCACATGCTATTGCGCGAAGCCCGCACGTTGATGGCTGGTGATCTTTCTGTCCGCGTGTTTGATCTTCCCAACGATCAACAAAAAGACCTGTTCGCTGATCTTGAAAAGCGCGGTGTGCGACGCACTTGGCTCACGGAAACCGTCTCCATGATGGGTGTCTCTGCTTCAAACCCTGCTGCCAATTCTACTCCCATGCTGGTTTCTGTAAAAGCTGTGGACCCTGCTGTTTACCCTTTCTACGGTGAAGTTGTTCTTTCGCAAGGGAAGCTGAAGGACATGCTGACCGAAGATGCCGTGCTGGTTTCCGAAGATCTACTCACCCGGCTGAACATCAAAGTGGGCGACATGGTGCGGCTGGGATCCTTGGATTTGAGGCTTGCCGCCATTGTGACGGGTGAGCCGGATCGCATGGCAGGAAGCTTGAATGTTGGGCCGCGTGTGATGGTCCGCCGCACTACTTTGGAACGGGCTGGCTTGCTGAACCTGGGCAGCCGCGCCGCTCAACGTCATTTGTTCAAGCTACCTGCGCCAACACCTGGCACTGGTGTTGAGGAAGTTCGCAAAGAATTGCGGAAGGCGTTTCCCGATGCAGTCATTGCTGATTTCCGGGAAACTCATCCGCTGTTAACGCGAGGGTTGGAACAAGCCACCACGTTCCTCAGCCTCATCAGTCTTATTGCGCTTATCGTCGGGTCCATCGGCGTTGCCACTGCTATGCAATCACACCTGCAGCAGAAGTTGGATTCCATTGCCGTCATGAAATCCATGGGTGCAACATCGTCGCAGTTGATCCGTATCTACATGACTCAGGCCATGATGCTGGCCGTTGTGGGTGGGTTCGGAGGCCTGATCATTGGCCTGTTTGTGCAATGGTCTTTCCCAGTTCTTTTGTCCCGCTATTTCAATGCTCCGAAGTTGGAACTGAGTTTCTTGAGTGGAGTGGAAGGAATCGCTGTGGCCATTCTCTCCACCATGTTGTTCACATTGCCCACACTGCTTTCCATTCGTCGTATCCGTCCAAGTATCATTCTGCGAAGGGAAATGGAAGAGGCTCAAACCTCGGGCCTCACTCGATGGCAGCAGTGGCGCGAAGCAATTGGAGCAGCAGCTCTAATCCTACTGGGCATCGGCGGTATTGCTGCTTGGTTGGTCGGCGGCACCTGGCAAGTCGCTCTTAAAGTAAGTGGATGGTTTGCCGGCGGATTAGTGGGCAGCTTACTCATACTTACTGGATTGGCGTGGGTGATGCTTGCCGGTTTGCGCGCTGTTCTGCGCGTCAAAGCCCTGCGATTACCCACTTCCATGCGCCATGGCATCGCCAATCTGAATCGCCCAGGGAACCATGCTGAAGCAATTCTGGTTGCTCTGGGTATCGGGGTGATGTTCACACTAACTGTCTATCTGGTGCAGCACACGATACTCTCGCAGCTGATTGAAAGCGCTCCACCCGGCATGCCCAATGTGTTTGTGCTGAACATTACGCCTAGCCAGCGCGACTCCATTGTTTCGTTCTTGAAGAAAGAGCCTGGCGTGGAGGGTGAACCCAGTATCATCACTTCCGTATCGGGCCGCCTTGTCTCAGTGGACGGTCAGCCCGTTGAGAGACTTGCGGAGGGTCCTGCAAGGCGGTTTAACAGAGCCCGAGCGCTTACCTGGGCGGCCACTCTGCCTCCGAATACGCAGGTTGTGGAGGGTGCTTGGTGGACGAAACCCGACCCGGCCAATCCCCAGGTTTCAGTTGCACAAGACGCCGCCCGGTTTTTGAATCTTCACATCGGCACTCAGTTGGAATGGCTGGTTTCCGGGAAGACCGTGCGAGCCACAGTTGCGTCAATTCATAAGACAGAAAACATCCGCCCCGGCGCTAATATTGAATTCGTGCTGACTCCCGGACAACTGGAAACCATGCCTGCACTCTACTTTGGTGGTGTGCGTGTGAAGGCAACTGAAATTGCCAGGTTACAACGCGATGCCTTCAAGGCTTTCCCGGCAATTACCATCATCAACATTGCTGATGTGTTGGATCGCGTGCAGGAAGTGGTGGATCAAATCGCAATTGTTGTGCGCTTCATTTCCGGTTTTGCGATTTTGGCCGGCATCACAATCTTGGCTTCAAGCGTGGCAGGAACCCGATTCCGCCGCATCAAGGAAGTGGTGATCCTTAAGACTCTAGGCGCCACAAGGCGTCGCGTGGGTGCCATCTTCTTTGTTGAATTTCTGATTCTCGGCGCAGCTGCCGGATTGCTTGGAAGTTTGCTCGCCAGCACTTTTAGCGGACTCTTGTTGAAGTACTTACTCAAGTCCACTTTCCACTTCAGCCTTCTTCCGAATTTGATAGCCATTGTGTTGACAACCATCATTGCCACAGCATCCGGTTGGCTGGCCAGTTACAGGATTTTAGGACAGAAGCCGCTGGATATATTGCGCGGAGAATAAGGCCTGGGGGCATTAACTTGTGAGATGATTCACAGGTTATGAAGCATTTCCTCTGGTTGGTAGTTGCAATCCTGCCTCTGATGACCCAAACGGGCACTACTATACTTGACGACAAGTTCGCCGACGGCAACACTCAAATGCTTCGGTGGGGCTCTATGTTTCGGGCGCGCCAGACTCAGCTGCAATTTCAGTTCAGGCTCTTGGTGAAAGTTCCAATGGAGCGGTAAACTTCGCCGCTCCATTGCGGCCTGGACGATATGAGTTGCGTCTGTTCCTGGATCGCGGACAAAAACCAGCGGCAGCAAGTCATTGGATCGACGTACTACCCTAGTGTTTGGGCTGAGGGAGGAACTTCTTACTTCTAACTCACCAACATAACGAATTCTCTCAGCAACTTTGCTGAGGAATCATAAACACGGACAAAATAACTTCCTGCAGGCAAGCCTCTGGAGACATTCACACTCAGCTTTCCGCTCTGTGCAGTGGCGGCTCCACTCAGCATTTCTTTGCCAGCATCGTTCACGATCTTTACTGAGTAAGTAGTTGCTGACCCAGATAATCCACTTGCATCCAGGGACAACAACAGCGGTCGGTCGGCGTTTGCTACAACCGCAACTATAGTGCTTCCGCGCAATGATTCCAGTGTTATCTGTTGCTGCTCCAAATTAGATACTTGCATCCTTGGGGCGACCATGAATAACACTAAAGCCAGTGAGCACAATCCCGCTGCCATGGCAGGTAGCGGTCTTGTGGCCAAAGCTGGAAGATAGGGGATTTTCTTCCACACACTGTCTGGTTGCGGATTATCGGCTAGCCTTTTAGCGGCTACCTGTATATTAGTTAGGAAAGAATCAGTTCCTTCCAACGCATCCTGACAAACTGCGCAGATCAGTAGGTGTTCTTCCAGCTGATCGCACTCGTCGCCACGGAGCTTTCCCATGGCATATTGTTCAATTTTCTCTTCCGTTAAGTGATCTTTTGTCACCGTAATCATATGATTCCACTCCATTCGCCTAAATTCCCAAAATTCTCCACGAACTGCTCTCTTGAACAACTGGGACCTCTATGGGTCTCTATTGTATTAGTCTGTGGAGGAGGCAGAAGCTCTCATACTTTTGTTTTCCAGATTTTTCCTACCGACTCGTTTTCGGCCGAGTGTGCCAAAACGGGCCTTAGCCCTTGATTTCAAAAGGCGAAACTGCGTTTCCGTCAGTTCCATCTCCTCGCAAATCTGCTCTTGAGGCTGTTCATTTAGATAAAACCGTATCAAAATCTCCCGATCCCTTACTGAAAGCCCAGCCAGGACCTCTTCCATGATGACCACTTTTTCCTCATCCAGGATTCTAGATTCCGGATTTAATCGGCCATCGGCAATCCGGAACCCAGTTTGAAGGTCCATTTGGTTATTGCGCTGGTGGACAATGTCATCGATGTGGGAAGCAACCTGTCGGCGAACCACTGTCCGGACGAATCCCATAAGCCGCTCCGGTTCCCTTAAGTCGCCGCGTTTGATAGCGTTAATGACAATCAGGAAGGTATCGTGGATCTTATCGTCCAGCTCCTGCAGACCAAGTTGCCGGCACAAATACAAGCGAATTCCGCGGGAAAACATGCGGTACAACTCTTCCATGCCATTGGGATCGTCTTCGCGTATTTTCTCTACCAGACTGGCCCAATCCACTGTGGAAACTACTGTAGGCTCCGGTTGCCTATCCTCCGGCAAATTAACGGAATCCTTCCCGATTTCAGGCATTAACAGCATCGTTTATGTTCTTCCTTTCCCCACCACGAAAAATGCCGACCAGTATTTTGGACGATTGCGGTACGACCCGGACCGCAAGCTGGCAAGTTGAGATTCCCGAAGTGCTTCGGCAATCGCGTGGGAGGTCATGTTCTTTTTATCCCGGCCAATTAATTCATACAACCGAACAAACATCTCGCCGCTGTCATCGGGCGTTGGCCAATAGCTGGCGATGGTTGTTTGCGCTCCTGCCGCCAACCAGGCTCGAGTCAAACCCATCAGTCCACTACCAGGGCGCTTGGAACCGTCGCCCGAACCGCAGCCGTTCAAAGTAACCAATTGCGCATTGGTCTTAAAGGTAGCCGCTTCTTTGGACGTGATCATTGCCGGCACTCCTTGTGGGTTAAGGCTAAGCGCAAGGGCTGGTTCCGAGTGGGCTTCTTTCATAAAATGAGCGGCAATGTGGACCACTTGCGGATTCAGCGTTAAAGCCTGTTGAAGCACCTTAGAAGATGCATCCGCACCTGTTAGAACCTGAACCGGACCATCGGGCTGAAAGGCTGTCGCGCAGCGCTCCAGTTCCTGGGCAGTGGCTGGCAACCGGTTAAGCGGCTTCGCCATCGCAGGTAATTTGGTACCGCTTTGGGCCAGCCGCTCGTCAGCACGATTGTAGATCGCATCACCAAGCCCCAAGAAGCCATGGGACGGTTTTGCAATAGGTTCCTTTGCCATGGAAATACTTGGAATCACTTGCAGCGTGTGATCCTCAATCAGGTATCTGCCGCTGCCACCGGCAGGTAAAGCTGCAAAGGGTAAGCCAAACAGGTTACGATCCAGAATCAGAAGCAAATTCTTCCTGTCTTTTATCACGGGATAAGCATCGCCTAGCAAAGATGTAAATAGTTTTTTGCCAAAGTGTTCCGTGCCATTGTCGGCGCGAATCGCCTCTACAAAGGAGCTTACTTCCGCTGCCAGTTCCGTATTTTCAACCAATGGATAAAGCGAAATAGAATTCCGGGTGAGCACCCAGACACAGGAACTTTCAGCAGCCACGTGGAAACTTACAATTGCCTCATCCTTATTAAGAGAAGCCTGTAGCTCTTTCCTGATATTTTCCGTGGGGTGGTCTAAACCTTTGAGATCTCCCAGTCCAGCTCTGATTTCCAAATCCTGCAGTCGAAGCCGTAAACCTGAAACTCTGGAATCAAGCACAGGCGTGTGGCTAGATGAAACAATCAGGCTCTCGGTTTCCCGCAATTTCTCCAGAGTGTCGTAATAATCTTCCGGCAGTTGCCTGCCCATATTCGTCTGGGCTTGGCGCTTCAGTTCGCGGAAACTCCAAGCATGGTTTTCTTGCGCAATTAGAAAACTTTCCCAAACAAGATTCTTATCGCCGGTTCGTATGGCTTCTGCGGAAACCATGGAAAGGTAAACGTCATAAACCTGTTGGAGTTCTTCCTCGGCTGGAGCCCGCAAACCATCAATGGGAATTACTTCCAATTTCCATCGACGAATAAAACCAATCGCTGTTCGTAAATCCGACAATGCCAAAGTGGGCTGATTCAACGCCTGGTGCGTTTGTCCCCGAGTCTTGTAAAGTATCCACGATTGCATGGTGGTAAAGGAATGACAGCCGGCAGCAGCCTGATTCAACCATCGCAGCGCTTCCGGGAACTTTTGTTGCTTAAACCGCAGACGGCCTAGTTTGGTGTAGGACAAGCAAATTTCCGCTTGACCGGTGGACAGTTTTCGCAATCGGAAGGCCTCCGATAAAGCCGGTTCGGCTTGTGCGATCAACCCTTTTTCCAAACGTTCGTAGCCCATTTGATCCCAAGCAAAAGCTTCGAGCGTAGCATCGTTATCCATGGCGGCAACCGCAATCGCTTTATGGAAATATTTCTCAGCGGTCACCCAATTGTCTTTCCGCGCTTCGATTTGTCCGCGCTGCAAGTAAACGTTGGATGTATAGCGCGCCTGTTCACCGCCTTCCAGTTCAGCCTCCGCTTTCAAGGCCGTGTTCGAAGCAGATTCCAAATCCCCATGCTGCAAATACACCGACGCCAGCATCAGGCGCGAAGAACGCACCGTTCTTTGATCATCGATGGAATCAGCAATCACCAACGCTTTGTTGTAGGCTTCAACTGCTGCGCGGTAATCCAGTACAGCCAAGTGAATCGCCCCAACGTTATTGAGGAAACGAGCCTGGGAAACAAGGTCCTTGTCCTTTTCAGCCAACTCAGCCCCATCCTTATATAGGAGCGCAGCCTGCATCAAGCGACCTTTCTTATGCAGTTGACGCGCTTCTTCTTTCAATACGCGGAATTGTGGGCCATCCCACTTAAGCGTTTGGGTGGTAGGTGTTACGGGCTGTTGTTGGCAGGCAAAGCCTGCAATCAACAGCAAAGGCAGCAACGCAGTTAGGTTAGAAATGTACTTACCGTTCCATGTTTGCACGCGGACACTCTCAAAAAAATATTTTTGGAATTTGCGGGCAGGGTGGGATACGGCGATCGGACCCTTAGGGGTAGTCCATGCAGGAATACTCCTAGAGATCATATCAGACAAACCGAATTTACGGTTAACTCATTTTAAGAGTTTGTAGTTAGGCATGAATTTGTTCAAGCATGAATAAAACGCTTGTAAGGAGTGCATTAGGCAGTGATTCCAAGGTGGACCCCTCAAAACAGCAGAAGGATTCCGAGTTTACCGGTTCTAGGGCAATGGGCTCAGCAATTGTTCGTTGCGCGCAATGCGGAAGGTATGCGGTATGTTGCAGTTAGCAAGAAGATCATTCCTGGCCTCGGCCCCATAGGAATGGCTCCGCGCGGAACGTGAAAGTTAGCGGCACTCCTGCTCTACTGAATTGGTCTTCTGCCTTCAAGAGTTTCTTCGTAGAGTTGCATCCATTTGCGGGTAATCTCCTTGCCCCTGTATTTTGCGCACTCCTTTCTGGCATTGCGTGTTAGACGCTCAGCCAGATCTTTCTCTTTAAGCAAACGGAAAATGCAGGCCGCCATCGCCTCGGAATCATCCTTTTCAAAAAGCAAGCCGGTCTCACCATCCTTCAGGATGTAAGGAATCCCTCCCACGTTAGAGGCCACCACGGGCAATCCTGCAGCGAAGCATTCGAGCAGGGAAAGCGGCATGTTGTCGATATTGGGGCTGGTCAAATAGATATCAGCGTTTGCATAGACCGCAGGTGTGCCTTCTTGGGAAACGAACCCAATAAACTGTACGTTCCGCAAGCCCATGGCTGCGGCCATAGTTTCCAGTTCACCGCGCTTAGAGCCACCGTGGGACAGTGTCAAAGAAGCTTCTGGGTACTGCTGTTGCACCAACGCGAAGGCCCGTAATGTACAAGGAATGTTATACAGCTCCTCCATGCCACGGTTGTGCAGGAACACTGGCCGTGGTTCACTTCGCTCTCTAAACTGAAACCGGGAAGAATCCACTATGTTATAGATAGCAAGAGCTTGAATGCCGAATTGCGCGAACACGTCGACTAAGAATTCGGAGGGGACCGCAATCGCATCCACTTGACCTATAACGCGCCTTGCCAAAGGCCAATTAGCCAGATGATCTTCGGCCTGTCCGTCGTGATAATTCAAAACAGTCTTCTTACCGATCAAGCGAGCCAGCATGATTGCTGGGCTGGGGGTTAAATAAAACGAAGAGTATGCAGCCGCAAAAATGTGCAGGACGTCGCACCGTCCGATCTTGATCAGTAGCAGAATCAGATACCACCCTGTGGTGACAACCGTACGAACATACTTGACCTTCTGCAGCTTTCCCAGCGGCCCAGGTAACCGCGGGTTAATTGGCAGGAAATCGATCTGGATCCCTGGTTCGCTCTTAAGCTCCCGAATCAACTGCTCCGCCAATACAGAATGACCCCCTACTATGTCGAGCGAGGGAGCTATCATCAAGATATTAATCATGCGGGGAGGCAACTAGGGTTAACTCTAACTATATCCTTCCAACTGAGAGGCCGTCCACTCTTCGACTGTCCAAGTTGCCTCTAGTAAAACCGGCATCGTGTTGCCGTATGTTTTCACGGAATAGTGGGCCAACAGCACAGGCAGTAACGCAGTTTCGAAAAATACTTACCGTTCCATGTTTGGACTTGGGTACTCTGAGAAAATTGTATTTGGGCATTTGCGGAAAGGAATGGATCCTGCTATTCAGACCCTAGGAGTAGTCCATTCAGGAATACTCCCAGAGATCCTTTCAGACAACCGAATTTACGGTTAACTCATTTTAAGAGTTTGTAGTTAGGCATGCGTCTGTTCGCGCATGAATGTAAAACGCTTATGAAGCGTTAGAACAACAGATCAATGATGATGATAATGGGATCCAAGTTTTTTTTGCACCCAGCCCCTGGCGAACCAAGGACTTTCTGGAACCAGACTATGAGAGAGGAAAGGAGGGTGGACACGTGGTGACGCAAAAATTATTGATTCTAAAGGCTATAAAAGAAACAAACAGGAAGTGACTCCCGAATTTGAACCCTTCGAAATAGCAGCGGTTGCCAGCCTTGCCTGCTACGGGCGCAACGAATTCAGTGCTTGATTAAAGTCCGCAATCAGGTCGTCAATGTGTTCCAAGCCAACAGAGACCCGCAAAAGGTTCTGCGGCGTCTTGGTGTTGCGTCCTTCCACTGATGCGCGATGTTCCACTTGCGAGTGCGTTCCGCCCAGGCTGGTGGCGCGAATGAAGAGATGCGTTCGCGCCGCCACCCCCATGGCTTCCGGTTTGCCACCTTTAACTTGGACAGACAGCATGCCGCCGAAGCCGCCCCTCATTTGCCGTTTGGCGAGTTCGTGGCTGGGATGAGTTTCGAGTCCTGGATAGTGGACCGCTTCCACCGACGGATGCGTTGACAAATATCCCGCGAGAGCAAGTGCGTTAGCGGATTGTCCGCGAACACGATAGGGCAGCGTCTCGATCCCGCGCATGGTCAGCCAGCAATCGAAGGACGAAGGTACCGCGCCTCCGGTTTGCTGAAAGATTCTGGCGCGTTCGAAGAGATAGTTGCCGTGCTTGGTTATAAGCGCACCTCCGACGACGTCGCTGTGGCCGTTGATGTACTTGGTGGTGGAATGCATAACGATATCAACATCGTGCTCCAGCGGACGCTGCAGTACGGGTGTTGCAAATGTGTTGTCGCAAACGCAGATGGCGTTGGCCGCATGAGCAATGTCGGCGATTGCCGTCAGATCCAGCACCTGAAGCAGCGGATTCGAGGGTGTTTCAAACCAGACCAGACGCGTGGATCCAGGGCGGATGGCGGCGCGCACAGCGTCCAGATCGCGCATATCTACATAGGTGGTTTCCACTGGCCATTTGGCGAAGACTTTGCTGGAAACCATGCGCATGCCGTAATAGACATCGGAAGACGCCAGGACGTGATCGCCGGGTTCCATGGCATTGATACAGGCGGTGACCGCTGCCAGGCCAGAGGAAAAGACCAACGATTCCTGTCCACCTTCGAGCGCCGTCAGGCATGTTTCGAGCGCTGCACGATTGGGGTTGCCTTCGCGAGAATATTCAAAACCCCTCGGGTAGGATCCGTCGGGATCGCGCTCATAAGTGGTGCTCAAATAGATGGGCTGCGCGACTGCGCCGGTGGTGGGGTCGATGCGGCGTCCCGCATGGACCGCGAGGGTTTCAATCTTCACTTTTCAATTATGGACTTTTCGAGAGTATTTCTCTCATCTCCATCACCTGAACCAGGTCTGCGCAAACGAGGACCACTATGCTGAAGGTTTCACAGCGCCGACATGAGAAGAGTAATATCATTCAATAATGAAAGTAAGCTGTTTCGGATTGGCATTGGCTTTCTTAGCCTCCCCTTCTTTGCTAGTCAGCGAATTTTCCCGCTGGCTTTAACCTGGCGGTGGGTTATTACGACTTGAATAATGGAACCTTCATTCATTTTTCAGAGAACAGTCAGAACGGTGTCTAATCATCCGATCGGGCTTTTAAGTACCGCCGATGCTCTCTATATTTCCGATTTTGGAGCCGGCAAGGTTTATCAGATCACATCTTCAGTGCCAGAACCTGAATCCTGGGCGCCCTTGAGTATGGGTTTGATAGCGCTACTCAGTGTAGGGGCGGCAAAGCGAAAATCTGGTTTAGCTTTCCTGTAATGTGTGATAGATTCATGTCTTTCGACTTGTCAACGCGTGAACCGCCGTCCCAGAGTTTCGCGAACATGACAGATGGGGTGCCAGTTGAGGCATGCAACTGCCGTTTTTGGGGTGGAAATAGAGTCACCCATGGTGAGACTGAAGTAATTAAAAAAGGCCGCCAAAAGGGTACCAGTGCTTCAGGACAGGGAAACATGTCCTGTTTTGGCGCGCGATACCCAGATTCAAAGGTGCCAACTGCCGTTTACAGGTTGAAGTTAAGGGTTCGTTGCGGCCAGAGATTTTCCCTGCATCGCTTCAGGTAAGCCTCAGAACGGTGACGACAGTAATATCGTCGTTCTGCCCCCAGGCTTCAGCGATATTCGCGATTTCTGCGGCGGGTTGGCTGCTGCTTTCGCGAGTGCGATCGAAACCGAACAGGTCACCTTTTGCGTTGGCTGCTTCCACCACACCATCAGAAACAAGCGTCCAACTGCATGGCTTTTGCGGCTTCACTGCGGTTTCAGGGTAACTCATTCCGCTTACTATGCCGAGCGGCAAACCGGACTCTAATTCCAATTCGCATCCGCCAAAGAAGGGAGCGATGTGACCGGCATTAGCCACCGTCACTGTGCCATCGGAATCGAAGCGGGCCACCACGGCTGTGACAAATCCGCCACCAGTGCGACCGTTTAGAGAGTGGTTCAAGTGCGCCAGAATTTCGCCAGGAGATCGGGAAGGTTCGTTGCGCAGGGAGCCTATCACAGAGGAAACCAGCATGGCTGCCTGCAAGCCTTTGCCGCTAACGTCGCCGACTACAGCCAACAGAGATCCATCACTGGCAGGCGGGGCGAAGTAGTAGAAATCGCCGCCCACTTCCTGCGCCGGACGGTAGGCTGTTTCCACTTTGAAGCCAGCAATTTCCGGTGTTGCGGTGCCCAGCAGCATTTCCTGTACGCGGCGCGCTGCCATTAGATCGGTTTCCACTTGCTGTTGGCGGCGCTTGGTGCGCTTCATGCGGAAGTAGAGAATTGTCACTAGAATGACGGCGATCACAGCGTCAGCCAGGATACGCAATTGAAAGTAGAACGGGCCGATTGTAGCTCTGTTGAAGTTGTTGTTGATAGTGGTGGCGAAGATTATCAAATAGCGCAAGGCCACGCCAATGCTGATCGCAGCGGTGTCCCATCGGCCTGAACGCGCCCCCAGCCATGCCGCCGTTAATCCCGTTGCCACCAATGGCAGAGAACTAAAGTGACGGATTTCATTGAGTGGCAGCGCCAACATAATGGAAGGCTGATAGGCAGCCAGCATCCACAAGCTACCGCAGATGGCGACGGGCACCGCAACCATGCGCAGGTATTTTCGCAGAGGCGGGGCTGCTTCGGCCAGAAACATGGTGTAGCAGAACGTGGCGGATGCGCTGATTCCAAAACCCCACAGCAGGGCGATGTGCGAAGTCTTTGGGAGTAGGTAGGTCAGAGCGGCCGGGAAACCAATGTAAAAGTAGATGCCCGCAAAGACCATGGCAAGCCCGAGCCAGAAATATTCACGATCCTTGCCCCTGTTCGGCGAGAGAACGAAGCAGACCAAACCACAGATTAGAGTTAGCGTCCACATGCTGATGTTGGGTATTGCCTTGTGAAACGAACCATCGATTTCCGCCGCAGTCTGCTGATGTACTGTGGCTGAAAGGCCGATATAGTTTCTCGAACTTCCGAGGGCTGCGCTGGTTGAATTGAGAAAGCCGAAAGTGTTGGTTACCTTCAGACCCCATTGCCGGACTGCAATGTGAATCGTACGGGAACGAGTCAAATGGATAGGAATCGCAAAACTTAGATTTCGCGAAACGAAGGCGGCAACGTCAAAGTCCGAGGCGGTACTGCCAATAGGGGGAAAGGATCCGAACGCTCCGATCTTTTCGCCCTCAACGTACACCTCATAGGCATCGCTAATCCCACGGAACTGAAGGGCGAGCTGCTGTCCGGCCCACCATGAAGGCGTTTCCACAGTGGTCCGGAACCACTCGGCTCCACCTTGCCGGCCTAGTTCCCCCACACTGATGAAAGATGGGCGGTTTGGGCCCGTGCTTTCGTCCCAAGTTGAATCGTCGAAATCAGGCTGCGCCCAGCGTGCGTCATCGCCAGTCTGGTGGCGCCAAGTGGTGAGTTCCTGCATCTCGTTTTGCGCATGCAAGGTCAGAGCGCTAAGGATGAGGACAAGTGAGGCACAAGGGTTGAGCAGTGCAATCGGCGTGCCATATTTAAGTGTTTGATTTCAGGATGTTGGGCAACGGAGCAATGAAAGCATTCAGATATCGGCGTTATCCAATCAGATAGTGAATGTTTCATGGGGAGAGGACCAGCTTACCGCAACTCTCCATTAGAGGAAAGGCAGCCTCCGTAGAAGCTGCCTTTGTCAGCAGATTTAGAACTCGTAACGAAGGCCAAACTGCATCACGCGGGGCGAACCAAACTGTCCTGTGTATCGTCCGAAAGCACTGGAATTACCCAAATCCAAAGTAATGTTCAACGGATCAAACTTGGTGGTATTGGTCATATTGAACACTTCCCAACGGAATTGCAAGGAGTGCGTTTCTTTGAAGGGCATCAGCCACCGCTTGGCAAGGCTGGTATCAATGTTGAAGATACCGTCACCGCGCAAGTTGTTGCGATTGCCGATAAGTCCCGCTGTGGTATTTTCGAACGATTTAATAGCAACCGATGGATCCGCAAACAGGTTAGGACCAGACGATCCGCCAGCTGTGGGTTTGGGTGCATTCTTGTTTGTACCAACGTTCACTGCGGCAATCTGAGTTGCAAAGCCAGTGACGTTATAGTTGGTTGGCCAAAAGCGGCCATTGCCGACGGAGGTGGGAAAACCACTGCTGATCCGAGTCAACCCACTTAACTGCCAACCGCCAATGATGGCGTTCACCAGCTTGCCGGAATCTCCACCCATTCTCTGTCCTTTCCCAAAGGGCAAACCATAAATCCAATTCGCGTTGAAGGAATGAGTAGTGTCGAAGTCTGAAACCGAACGCTGCAGCTTGCGGTTGAACGGTTGAATGATCGCCCCTCGGGAAGTTGCCGACTGGTTGTTCTCTGATGTGGAACCAAGGTCAATCGACTTGGCCCAGGTGTAGTTAAATTGAAGCTGGTCACCATTGCTGAAACGCTTCGTGATGGCCAACTGCATTCCGTGGTAAGTACCAAAGCCAACTGAACGCACAACACGCAAGTAAGAATACTGCGGGTTGAACATTGTGTACCGGCCAAACTTGCTGCATGCTGGATCGCAAAAACGGTCCAGTGATTCCAAAGCTGTAGTGGTATCTGGAATATTGTCGGCAAACACATTGTAAGCACCTTGGGTGGCACTCAGTCCTCCGCCGGCCAGGGCTGGCCAAACGTTTTCCCAGAAGGCAATTTTCGGAACTTGGCCAACCGGAGTTTTGCTTTTGAATAGCGTTGTAAGCTGCTGTGCAGCAGTGTAGTAATCCATGCCCGACTGCGGATCTCTGAAGTTGGTTGGAGCCGCGATGTCCTCGCTAGTAAGGGTGCGCTTTGACAACCGCGCTACGTAAGAGCCTTGGAACACCCATCCGCCCTTCACTTCGCGCGTCATAGTGACGTTGTAGTTCATGGAGTAAGGCGACTTCAATTTGTCGTCCAACGAATTCGTGATGGCGAAGATATTCGGTGCCGTTACTGGGAAAGCCGCTGGAGGTGGTGCTTGCACCAGTGCAGCAGGAACATCGTTTAACGTCGCAAGACGCGGAGCTGTTGTAAGGTTCAAAGTCCCGGATGGATTGTTGAGTGAAGTAGAAAGTCCTAAAGCAGAAGCATCGAAACCACGAATCAGCCCTGCTCCCACTAGGTCATGATAAACACCGAACCCTGCACGAATGGAGGATTTGCCAGAATCACCAAGCAAGAACTTAGAGAGTCCACTGTTCCCGGTTGGCGCATAGGCAATGGCGAACCGTGGTTGCCAATTCTTGTTCGCATCATAGAGCGGCCTTCCACCATCACTGCTGGCAAGCCGATAAGCGATGGGAGTCAATTGACTCACCGGTTGCCCGGTATTCGCCAGTGAGACGCGCTGATCGAACCATTCACTCAACCGCACATTCGTAGATGTCTGCACTCCATTGGCTTCATAAATCGGAGGGAAATAGCCGAACCGCAACCCGAAGGTGACTGTAAGATTCCTCTTCACCTTCCAGGAGTCCTGCACATACATTTCATATTCCTCACCCTTAAACAGCCGATTCACAGGAGTTCCTGGAGCCTGTGCTGTAACCGTACCGTTTTGCGGCAAGTAGTTGTAGCGGGATGTAACCTGGCTGATAATTCCCATGGCGGCCATAGTCGCATCGCGGAAGGAAACGCGGAAGCCCGGTGCCATATCTGTAAATGGCGCATTCAGGATGGCGCCGCTTTGGGCTAACCAGGAAGCGTTCGCGCTAACAGCGAAAAACGAGTTTGCGTAGCTTGCCCGGTCATTCGCATACCTACGAATCAACCCACCGAATTGAATACTATGGGAACCCTTGCTCCAATTGAGATCCTCTGAAAATTGAGTCAACGGTGAAAAGCGGCGGAAGCTGCGATTCAAACCGAAAAGATCGTCGAACGTCCGGAACGATACCTGATTCACACGGGATACGCCGGTGTTCTCAATGCCTTGACGAGTGAAACCAAACCGGGTATTGGAAAGGAAGTTAGACGACCAGGCTCCGGTCCATCCAAACGCCACCCCCTTGCTGTTTTCAAGATTCGTGTTATTTGCCGGAGCACCAGCGAATTGCTGTGAATCATTATCATGGTCGTTTTGCAAGTTACCGCGGGCAAACAACTGGTGCTTGGTATTCAGCAGGTAATCGAACTTTGCAATGTAAGTATTTTGCCGCACCTTGATCGGAGCGTTAAAGCGGTAACCACCACTGTTGATACCGTCGCCAATTTCTGTGGAATTGGGCAATGGATACTTGCTCAACACATCCAGCGAGGCCCTATTTGCACCGATATTCCGCGGATCGAGCCTGGTTGCCAGGTCTTGAGAAGTTAATGTTGCAATGCTGTTGTCAGCACGCACATAACGCACAATACCTTGCCGCAACGTGGCGGATGGAACAGTACGCAACACGCTCTGCCCAGTGGCATCGCGCCGGCCTTCATAGTTCATGAAGAAGA
>JAYUSZ010000308.1:0-8874 GCA_043755435.1 Bryobacterales bacterium
GCCTGCGGCCCTGATGCTTGGCGGTCGCTCGGTTGGATCGTGCCAGAAGCGGGCTCCGGCATGCCCCTGTGGCGTCCCGCAGAAGTGTTCGGCCCGCTACCAGTGTTCGAACAAGAACGAACTCAGTAGCGCAAATGGCCCAGAAGTATGCCGTTTTATTCAGAAGAAACCGTATCACCTTACCGAGCCGCGCGCGCGAGCAAGCGGTCCGCTGGATTGGAATAAAACCAAGGGCTCAAATTGTCCGTTCACACCCATCCAAATTATTTTTCCTCACACGCTTTCAAACACTTACCCGCTTTCCAGCCTCAGAATCCTTGCACCCCCCTGCTACTCTGGATTCAGTAGAGAATAAATTCTGGCCAGAATGCTCTTCTAAAAAAGCCCTCCGCAGCAATGTGGAGGCGCTCGGGTCGATTCGAGCCGCAGTAACAATACAACCGGTGAGCCGCAAAACGGAAAATTCGCGTTGCCTAGCTTGGCTGAGGAGTCAAGAAGGGCATGCCTGTAAGTCAGGCAAGACTGCTGGGCGGCAGTTGCAGCGAAAGAAGTGGCGGCGGCTTTGCTGGTTTTTTAGAAAAGTACATCAGGTCGCAACGCCGAACTGCGTTCCAATTGAAGTCTTCATCAAGCGGTACGGCGGACCTTGATCATTACTTCCACATGCAATCCCAACCGGTTGAGGGTTGACAGCAGCCTGTCCACCGTAAACCGCCCCAAGTCCGCATTGCGAATTCGCGAGAAGTCAGCCGCAGCAATGCCCGTAAGGGCATGCGCGGCGCGCACGGTCAAGCCTTGACGGTCCAGAGATTTGATGATTTCAGTAGCCAGCACCGCCTTGAACTGCGCAGTGCCGGCGCTCGCGTGTCCCAAGTCTCGAAAGACATTTCCCGTTCCCCTGGTTACTTCCAATTTTTCGCTTTTCATCGCAGCATCTCTTTCAATCGCTTCAACCGGTCCTTGATCAACTCAATTTCGTGTTGTGGCGTCTTGATTCCTTGCGTCGATTTTTTCTGAAACGCGTGCACCACCCAAATTTCCTCGCCAATTTGTACGGCGTAAAACAACCCGGAACGCATCCCCTCGAAACGGCAAGGCAATCTCAAATACACCTGCTCCCAGCCCGTGCAACGGCTTCGCAATGTCGGCCTTGCCACCTTCGGCTGCGATGGTCAATGCGGTAAGGCAAATTGATCTTGCCTTCTCTGGGAATTTGATAAATTCCTTTTGTGCCGTGGTGATCCATGAAATGGGCCGCGTTCGTTCGACTATGTTTTCTTTAGGCAAAGTTGTCATATGTGACAACTTGTGTCAATAGTCCCGCGGAAGTATTGGGTTCTCTCCACTGTTCGAACAAGCCAATTGCAAATCTTGCAAAACGAACCCAATATCGCAAAGGCCGCGTGGGTGCCCGTTTTGCGCGACTCCCAAATTGTCCGTTCACTCCCATCCAAATAATTCTTCCTCACACGCTATCAATCACTTGCTCTTCTTCTGTCTTCAGAACTCTTGCATCCTCTTGCTACTATGTATTCAGCTATCGAATCGGAGTAATCAGTTCCCCAAACGAAGCGACACAATATGCTGCCCGCCAGGAAGCAGGATCATGAAACGGCCCGCATCCAATTTCGTGATTTGCGGAGTTGCTTCAGCCCCATCTACTTCCACCCGTTCCACCAAACGGTCCACAATCGCGATAGCTCTGGAAGGCTGTTGATAAGCAATCGTAACCCCATTCCCCTCGGTCGACGCACTACGCAAGTGCCCATTGAAATCCAGAATGTGCAACGGCGCAACTTGAGTCGCAGGTTCCGCAGCCACCGCACCTGGGGGCAGCCAAAGCGTCTCGTCATTGCGCACGGGCCACAGCTTGCCGTTCACCAAGGCCGCCCCCTTCCAAGGAATTCCCACACCATAAGGAGACTCAACCACCGTCTTCCCACCCACGATTTCATGCCGCGTCACCACTGCCGCAGCCGACGCCACCAGCGGTAAATCCTCCGGCACAATGGAGTTTTCAAAATACAAAGCCACTCGCGGAAATGCCTTCGCAGCCACATGCAGCAGTTGAAACAATTCCACACCAGTTTGTTGTTTCGTCGGATAAACGTCCTGATAGCGCTCCACAATATTAATATCAATGGCCAGCTTCGATTGATGCGGCGTTAACGGTTTGTACCGCTCTGCAATTTGCGGATAACGCTGCGGTCCAAGATTCCAAATTGTGGCGGGATCTTCAATTAGAAATGTGAAATCCTGCTTATCGAGTTGCGGCAAAAGCCGGGCAGCATCCGCGCCAATCAGATCGCGCATTCGAGTATCAAAGCGATCATCAACGTGCGTCAATACCAAATCAAGATGCGGCTTCTTCCGCCGGATCATTGCGATTTCGCCCAGCCAAGTCTCCTGCATCTGCTTTGCAAGATCAGCACGAAAGTTTAGAAACGTTGCTTTTGCTACCGCATCACCAGCCTTTGAACCAAAAACATCCAACGGATCAAACCCATGTTCCGTTCTAAACCTGGCGCGCACATCAGCATTCATCGGAGTAAATCGCGCTGGATTTTCCATGCCTTCCAGTGACTCAAAATACAGCTCCGCCAAGTTGACCCCATCCCAATCGTGCCTCGCAATTAGACTGCGCACTCCATCGGTCACAGCCTTTGCACAATCCGGATTATTGAGGTTCATCAGCTTGCGCCAATCCAGATGCGCATCCTGACCAATCGCAGTTTTCTCACGCCATTCAGGATGCTTGTCCCAAAACGATTCACTAACGTGAGGCAGTTCCAGCCACGCATAAACCAGAATGGAGTTGCGATGGCAAGCCTCAATCAGACGTTTCAGAAAGGCGTCTTTCGCAGGGTCGGCATCGTAATGATGCCAAGCGGCCACATGCAGTGCAGCAATTCCAGCACGCCGCCAGCGCACAGCTAAATACTCCACATCAGCCCGTTGACGATACGATGTATCGAAGAAAGCCCACAAACGATTAGACCGGTACGGTGCTTCCACTCCTAACTCCGTCAGTGCTTGCGGAACATAAGGAAATCGCTCATACCCCAGTTTTCCAGCACTCGCCGCAAGCCATAGGACAGTGCCTTTGCCGTGCCGGATTCCAGCCATCAACGGTGCACTGTCCCAACGTTCTTTCGAAAACAGAATCGCCCCCGCAGGCAGCGCAAACACGGGCAATTCCAAACTACGTTCCCAAACAATGGGCAGCTTGGGACGGCGAAGATCGGTGATGCTCCGCACCACAATTCGTTTCTGTGTAGCACGAATTCCCAGCGCTTCAGCCAATGGCGATTCGCCTTCCAAAACAACCATGGATCCGGCGTTGATACGCGCCAGCCAAACATCAGGAGCAGCATGGACTCCAGCGGGAATCACAACAAGTTTGCCATTTCCAGGCGTCATGCCAATGGACGAAAGAATGTTTGCCCAGGCGTTTGGTTCATCGCCAAGGACTTGAAAATTTGCCAGCAGCATTAAGCTAGCGAGAAACGGCATACCACAGTCCTATTCGGAAATCGTAAAAGTTGGGACGTCCCCCAGGAGGGTTTGCCAGCAAGTAAGTGCCGCGCAAAAGGCCGGTGGTAAGCAGCATTCCAGGGGGCATGGCGGACCATCGAATCCGAAACCCAGGCCCGGTTTCCGCGAAGTTCGCCCAAGAAGCGCGGCGCAAATCGGCAGTCAAATTGAAGTTCCAAAACACGGCAGCTTGCATTGCTTTTGGATCTTCACTTTCTACCAGCCGCCAACCCAACCGGTTTTGCGAATAGGCAATGCCATCGTTGTTAAACCGGCTGATGAACACGGCGTCATCGTTGGTTTCGACGAAGCTCTGCTTCCATGGACCGCGCCAGGTTCTTGCAAAACTGACGCCGCCGCGGAAATCACTTACAGCAAGTGCAAGATCGTTTCGATGCATATATCGAACAGCAGTTCCAGCCTCACCCCATGCCATGAAGCCATGTTTCACAGGTGTGGAAATGCCGATTCCGAAGATCACCGAATTTTCAGAAAAGTATTGCGGGTTGATACCTGGGGCAGTCTGCCCCATAAACGAACCACGGACATCGCCCACAAAGCGCGTAGAAAAATATGGCCTCAACGGAACCCCTGGCAATTTGAATTCCGTTTTCACCTGGCTGTAGTTAAACAAGTTGCGCCAGCGCGAACTATAAAGCGGCATGCTCCAGAACGTGGTTCGGTTGCGGGATTCCGTTGCGCTTAAATTGCGGAAAGCCTTCTTCGCCTCAGCCGCCACCTGCTCGTCCGGACTTTGTTGCGCCAGCGCGAACCACTTAATGGCTTCTGCATCGTCCAGCAAAAGATTGTTTACCCAACCGAGCTTCAACATCACTTGGAAATCCACTGGATCGGTTTCATGGGCGATGCGCAAGTACTTCAAGGCATCTTTCATAAATCCCTTTTCGTAACTTCTTGCGGCCAATTCTTTGGCTTCCACCGATACCTGACTGCGCGGCGTTTCGCTCCGTTGCTGAAACGTCTTCGGTAGTTTTAAAGCGGAACGGACCCGATCTGCCAGTTCCCCATTATTGTTGTTCAACACTTTTTCCAGATAAGGCATCGCCGCCGCTTTCTCACCCCGTTCCAATAACAGAAATCCGAGTTGCGCTTGCGAAAGCCAATCGTTTGGAGATTGTTTTGCGACGATCAGAAATTCCTTTTCTGCATCTGGTTTCAGGCCCATGGTAAGCAGCAGAAACGCCAGTTCCCGATGCAAGGCAACGTTCGTCGGATCCAGTCCCAATGCCGTTCGAAATTCATAAACGTATGGATACCGTACCGGCAACATTTCGCGAGCCCGTTCGGCTGCATGTGGTTCAGCACCTCGAGAAGCAGCCATCAAGGCGGCCATCGATTCCTCCTCCTGCCCAAGTGCTTTTCGAACACGACCCAAATCCACCAACAACGATCGGTAATCCGGTTTGAGTTTCCAAGCCGCCAGATAATGTTCGGCCGCCAGCTTCAGTTCATCGCGTTCTTCAGCCAGGCGCGCCAACTCTTCGTGAGCGCTGAAATTGTTCGGGGCTCCCGCCAATGCTTGTTGCCATCGCGCAATGCCTTGGGCTAACGGTCGGTCAATATTTTGGAATGCTGTTTCTGCCTCCTTGGCGACAGTGCGGAGCCTCATGAAAATTCCACGTGCCTCGGCCTTCCGGTTGGTTTCATAAGCAAGAAAAGCGTACTCCATGGCAAGATGATTATCGTTGGAGTCAAGCTTCATAGCCTCAGCAAAGGCGTCGCGGGCTGCTTCATTCTGACCCGCCTGTAGGAGCGTGTAGGCAAGATCTTTCCACAAGGCAATCTGCTTTGAATCCTGTGCCAGCGACTGACGAAACAATTGAATGGCCGAATCGTAATCGTGAGCACGAAGTGCATCGTAAGCCTTGGTTGCCAAGGATTTTTCCTCGCCAAAAACAACAAGACTGAAGGCCACGATAAACAATACGACCGCAGAAAAGTTCATGGTTCGTAGTAGTAGTGCCGCAGATTGAGCGAAATTCTCAGCTAAGATCAAAATGTATGGCCAATTTCAAGGGTGTGGACTATTTATTGATTGATTCCTGCTTCACTGAACAGGAATTGCTGGTTCGCCAGTCAACGCGGCAGTTTGTTGAGGACCGCGTGATGCCCGTCATCCGCGACAGCTTCAACCAGGGCAAGTTCCCCATGGATTTGGTTCCGGAAATGGGCAGGCTTGGATTCTTTGGTGCCAATTTGGAAGGCTACGGTTGCGCTGGTTTAGGCAATGTGGAATACGGTTTGGTGATGCAGGAACTGGAACGTTGTGATTCCGGTTTACGCAGTTTCGCCAGCGTGCAAGGCGCACTGGTGATGTATCCGATTCACACCTATGGCAGTGAGGAACAGAAATCGAAATGGCTGCCGAAACTCGCAACCGGCGAAGCCATCGGTTGCTTCGGGTTGACCGAGCCGCAGTTTGGATCAAACCCGGCTGGCATGCTAACGAAGGCCGTGAAAGTCGGAGATGAGTGGGTGCTGAATGGCGAAAAGACTTGGATCACCAATGGCTCTGTGGCTGATGTGGCACTTGTCTGGGCTCGCGCGGAAGAAGGAATTCGTGGCTTCCTGATTGAAAAGGGGACGCCCGGGTTTAGCACAGTTGATCTCCATGGAAAAATGTCGATGCGAGCTTCGGTCACCTCGATGCTGTACATGAATGATGTGCGGCTACCGGCATCCGCAATGATCCCAGGGGTACGCGGCTTAAAAGGACCCTTGAGCTGCCTTTCCCAAGCACGTTTCGGGATTGGCTGGGGTGTGATTGGCGCTGCCATGGACTGCTATGAGACCGCGCGGCAGTACAGTATTGTCCGAAAGCAGTTTGACGACAAGCCCATTGCATCGCACCAATTAGTACAAGAGAAATTGGCCGACATGATCACCGAAATTACAAAGGCCCAACTACTGGCGCTGCATTGCGGAAGGTTGAAGGATCAGGGGAAATTAGATCCAGCGCACATCTCCATGTTGAAACGAAACAACGTGGCCATGGCATTGAATTGTGCAAGATCCAGCCGCGATTTATTGGGCGCTAACGGTATTATGGATGAGTATCCTTTGATGCGCCACCTGTGCAATTTAGAGACTGTGAAGACGTATGAGGGTACGGATCACATCCACTGTTTGGTGATTGGTGAACGGGTTACCGGCGTGGCGGCGTACAAGTAATCCGGGCTTGTCTGGTATACTAAATCAGGTACAACTATGTTGATGATTCTTCTAACGATTATTCACGTGATCGTTTGCTCTTTCCTGGTGATTGTTGTTCTGTTGCAGAGCGGCAAAGCGGCTGATTTGGCTGGCGCGTTTGGCGGCATGGGTTCGCAGACGGCGTTTGGTCCCCGCGGTTCGGCTACTGTTTTGACAAAAGCAACGACGATTGCTGCAGCGCTTTTCATGATAACTTCGCTTTCTCTTTCCGTGATGGCCACCAGAGTGGGTGCCACAGGTGGCGGGAAGTCAGTGTTGGACAAGGTGAAAGCTCCAGCGGCGGCAACCCCTGCGACGCCTCCAGCAGGCGCAACATCGGCCGTTCCATCCGTAACCATGACGGACCCGGCAACAGGCAAGGAAACGACCATGCCGATTGATCCGAAGATTCTCTCTCCAGAAGAGATGAAGAAGATTCAAGAAGAAGCAGCTAAGAAGACCGGACAGCCACAAAAGAAGTAGTAGGATAGTTTTTCACAAAGCGGGGATGGCGGAATTGGCAGACGCACTAGCTTGAGGTGCTAGCGAGTAACATCGTGGGGGTTCAAGTCCCCCTCTCCGCACCATAGATTCTAAAGCAGTTAGCAAGGCCGGTCGAAAACGACCGGCCTTTGTTTTTGGAAACTGTAGTGGTTTTGTAGTGGTTTCGAAGGACAAACATAAACTTGCTCTGCTGAATGCAACGATCATCGTACCGGGGAAACATTTTAAGAATGAGAAGGAACATATGCGCAACTGGACGCTGGGAAAGAAACTAGAAATCGCGATCTACCAATTTGCTGATCGGAGTAATCGCGGAGAACCGAAAGCGACGAGTGTTGCCATTCTCGCCGGTCTTGTTCCGATGAGCCAGAACATTGATGTTACCGACGCGCACCTTCGCATGTACCGGCGCGGACACATTGCACTGGACAAATATGATCCGTCTGAGGGTCGATTCGTGCCGCTCAGGGAATTCCCCAGTGAGGTGAATTTATTCTATGGGCCGCCCTACGGTGACTTCCGCGTCGGGATAACTCCTGAGGGGCGCGAAGATTTTGAACACCAAACCCTCCAGCAACCAATTGTGTTCATCAGTTGCGGACAATACTACCAACAGGAAAAAGACCTCGGACAACAACTCCTTACTGCCGTTAACCACACGCCACCTCTGCGCGGGTATTTTGCGGAATACCAAACATCACTGAGCAACTTGTCAAAGCACATCTTCGAGGCGCTCGACCAATGCGTCGCAATCGTGACGGTCATGCACCATCGCGGAACCGTTACAACCCCGAACCAAGAACACCTGCGCGCATCAGTATGGATCGAGCAAGAAATCGCCATCGCCGCATTTCTCACCGAACGCCTCGGCCGAAAAATAGAAATCGCCGCCTATATCCAAAAAGGCATTCACCGAGAGGGACTCCGCGCACAACTCATCCTCAACCCCATCGAATTCGACACCGAAGAACAAGTGCTGAACCACTTCCAAACATTGCTACCAGCATGGAAAACGCTCGTCAGCTGAGCGTCGAAAAATCGTCAATCGGAATCGACAAAGAGCAGTTGGAAAACAACTCCTCGCTAGACGTAACTGTTGGTGTCAAATGGAGCATCGCTATGGGCAGGTTTTCTTAGGCACTCCCAATGATCATGGCCCGCTTTCATTGCGATGGCCTGGAACAAATCCTACGGCTCTCGCTTCCAATGCCGATTGGTTTTGGTGCCATTCTGCCCATTGTCGTTGTTCATCCCGGAATTGCTCGTCGTTGACGTGTCGAGGCCGCAGTTTAGTCATTTCCGCGATTGTGTTTGCTGCAAATATCATACGGAATGCATGTTCTGCGACAATGCTTTGTATCAATACTGCCATGGTTTGTTCGACGGTCGTTCCCCGCCTTGGGGGACGACGGCCTATGCAGGTATAGAGTACGTGACGCGGACTTAGGGGTAACAATACCTCAGCACCATTCTTGCCCCAGCCTCCGCCGAAATCGTAGGATCCGCCAGGATACGTATTCAGGCAAACCACAGGGTCATCGCTAGTAAACCACTCCACATCGAGAGGTGCAGTGAGAATTGTCCATCGCTGCTGATCCAAAACTGTCGCCGTTTTTGTGAGCA
>JAYUSZ010000309.1:0-8864 GCA_043755435.1 Bryobacterales bacterium
GGCACGTAGCAATATGTACAGCCGAAGGTGCAGTTGCGGGCGGGGGTGAGCGAGTGCGTGAAGCCAGCCTGTTTGATGAACCCGCTGGTTGGGGTGAGAATCATTGTTGGGATTAGCGCTCTTGAAGTACCGCTCCCTCATGGTCACTGCTCTGAATTGGTGTTTTATTGGAATAGTGGGAGGCTACATAATTATCCAGAATGGTTTTGAATTCTTCGACGATGCTGTCGCCTCGAAGGGTTTTGAACATCTTTCCATCGACATATACTGGGGCGACTGGTTCTTCGAATGTGCCGGGAAGGGAGATGCCAAGATTTGCGTGCTTCGATTCGCCGGGACCGTTGACGATGCAGCCCATTACGGCGACCTTCATTTCCTCCACTCCGGTGTGCTTTTCTTTCCAGATTGGCATTTGGGTTCGCAGGTAAGTTTGAATATCGTCAGCCATTTCCTGGAAGAACGTACTTGTAGTGCGGCCGCATCCGGGGCAGGCGGTTACTTGTGGACTGAAACTGCGGATTTCGAGGGATTGGAGGATTTGCTGGCAGACCAGAACTTCCTCCCGGCGATCGCCGTTGGGCAATGGGGTTAAGGAGGCGCGGATGGTATCGCCGATGCCTGCTTGCAGCAACACGCCGATTCCGGCGGTTGAGGCAACGATTCCCTTGGAACCGAGGCCGGCTTCTGTTAAGCCAACATGCAATGCGAAATCGCAGCGCGAGGCGAGGTGCTGGTAGACTTCAATCAAATCTTGAACGCCGCTGACTTTGGCGCTGATGATAATTTTGTCTGCACCAAGTCCGTAGGTGACTGCGGCGTTGGCGGACATGACGGCACTTTCGACAATGGCATTGAGGGTGACGGCGCGGGCGTCGAGGGGCTCGTCTAGAAGATTGTTATCGTCCATCATGCGGGTCAGCAAGGCTCCGTCTAAGGAACCCCAGTTCACACCGATGCGTACGGGACGGTCATACAAGATTGCTGCTTCAATCATGTCGCGGAAATTGTTGTCGTGACTCTTTCCGATGTTTACGTTCCCAGGATTGATGCGGTATTTGGCGAGTGCTTTGGCGCAATCGGGATATTTCTTCAGCAGCAGATGGCCGTTGTAGTGGAAATCGCCGACGATGGGGACTTTTACGCCGAACTGGTAAAGGGTTTCGGCAATTACTGGAACGGCACGGGCAGCTTCTTCGTTGTTTACGGTTACACGAACCAATTCGGAACCTGCTTTGGCAAGCTCCATGATTTGATTGACGGTGGATGCGGTATCAGCTGTATCGGTATTGGTCATGGATTGGACCACAATCGGATGGTTTCCACCAACCCAAACGCCGCCCACATTCACTGCAATCGACTTCCTTCTTTTTAACGCTGCCATAGTTTTAATTTTAACAGCAGTGGCTATTCGACAATGGCTAAAGGCCGGATTGGGGCACCGGTGGCACCTTGTAATTTCATGGGGGCTGCGACAAACAGGAACTCTCTTACGTTGGCTGCGGATAATTCTTCTAAGTTCAAAGCCTCGATAACATGGATGCGTTTTTCAACGAGAAAATGAATGTGGACTGGCATGTCGCGAGACGGCACCTTTTCAAAAGCTACTGTATCGCTGCCGGCTGCGAAAATGCCTTTGCTGGAGAGCCACTTTGCGCCTTCTAATTCAGGGCCTGGGCCATGCACCTGGGCAATGTAACGAGCAGCGTCGTTCCAATACCTTGCCCAACCTGTTCGCAGTAGGACGACATCGCCTGGTTGAATGGATATTCCAGCTGCGGCTTGCTCTAACAGGGTTGAGGAAATGGAGAAATCGATAGGAAGTTCGCTTACGCCGGCAAGTTTAGCGATGTCCAGCAAAACGCCGCGGCGCATGATGGGAGCGATTGTATCGACTGAAAATTTGGATATACCTGTGGCCGAATGCTGGACATCGCTGGCGAGAGTGCCATCGCACAGTTTGCCTGCCTGCGAAAAATGGCAGAACGCATCGATGTGAGTGCCAACGTGGCTGCCCAACGCAATCGCATCAGAGGCGGAACTGGTTCCAGTAGGAGTAATAAAATCCCCATGTTTTTTCACTAGGCCGAACAAGTAAGGGGGATGGGATGGATGGTGGGGCATTCCTACGAAATAGGGTTGCCCGAGGTCAAATACTTTGCCTGCTATGGATTCGGGGGTCATTGATGACTCACTTCTGGAAGATAGTAGAATACGGCTCCAAGAATTGCGTAAACGGCCAGGAGGAGAACCCCTTCCATCCAATTCGATTCACCGTCATTCGTGATTTGCGCAGCGATCAAAACGCTGAGCCCAACAGCAACTACTTCAGCTTCGGTGAAAACTAGGTTCATGGGTTTGGGGCCTACAAAATAGCTGGCCAGCACTAACATTGGAGCAACAAACACGGCAACTTGGATGCTTGATCCGAGCGCGATCCCAAGGCTGAGGTCCATGCGGTTCTTCATCGCCACCATGATGGCTGTTGAATGTTCAGCAGCATTGCCGATGATTGCGACGACGATGACACCGACAAAGACGCTGGTCATTCCGAAGGTGTGTGCGGCAACTTCGACTGAGCCAACCAGAATTTCACTGACTCCTGCGATGAGGGTGGTTGCCAAAGCCAGCACTCCGATGGACTTTTTTACGCTCCAGGGGTTTGCCTCGTCATCATGAGCGTGGCCGCCCTCTCCTCCGAACAATTGCTTGTGAGTTTTCAAGGTGAAAAGCATGCTGAGAGCATAGGTGGCTAAAAGAATGAATGAGATTTCGACCGAAAGGTCTTGCTCGCGGCGGGGCAAGTTGCCAGCGAGGGAATGGAATGTTGCCGGCAACACCATGGCGATCGCGGCAAGTAGAAGCATGGTGGCCTGGGATCTTGCTCCTGATTTATTAAAGTGCTGCGATTTGAATTTCAAGCCTCCGGCGACGATGGAGATGCCCATTACCAGGAGCAGGTTTCCGATGATGGAGCCGGTAAGGGAGGCTTTCACGACGTCGTGCAATCCGCGCTGCAGCGCCATCAAGGCGATGATCAACTCGGCGGCGTTGCCGAAGGTGGCGTTGAGGAGCCCGCCGATGCCTTCGCCGGTATGATGCGCCAGATGCTCAGTAGCTTGTCCAAGCCAGCCAGCCAAAGGCAAAATGGCCAAACAGGAAGTGATGAATATTGCAACATGGGAATCAGGACTGAGGAATTTCAGTCCAACAGTCAGGGGTACAAAGATCAGCAGCCAATTTAAGGTCGGTTTCATTATGTTAGGTCTGGCCTCATTTGTAAACGGAAAGGCCTCACACCAGAATACCTAGGGTGATAGTGGTAATTCCTGGCTCTTTGATATGGTGCGAGGAGCCGATGGAGGAACAAGGGGGAGGATGGTAAGGAATAATGTCAAACGACCGGTTACTTTCGCAGGATGAAATCGACAGTGTATTTAAGAAAGTCTCTGGACCGACGGAGGAGGAGGATCTTCAAACAAGGGCGCAACCCTATGATTTTAGCCGACCTGATCGCATTGCGAAGGATCAACTTCGCAGCATACATCTTCTGCATGAAAACTTTGCGCGTAGTCTGGCATCCAGCTTGTCGGCATATCTGCGCGCTTATGTGATCGTGAATCTGGTTAGCGTGGAGCAATTGTCGTTTCGAGAATTTGCGCAGATCATGCCATCGCCATCCTCGATTCTGACGCTAGGTATGAGACCTTTCGACGGAAACGCTGTGCTGGAAATGAACCCAAGTCTGGTATTTCCAATTGTGGAAATGCTTTTGGGAGGCGGGGGCAAAGCGGGAAACCTAAAATTAGATCGCGAAGTTACGGAGATTGAGCGCAGTATTATTGAAGCCGTTTATCGAATAGTGCTGCAGGACTTGAAAGACGCCTGGAAAACAATTTCCACGATATCGTTCTCCATAGAGTCTCACGAAACCGAACCATCTTTGCTTCAGATCCTAGCTCCCAATGAGGCAGTTGTTGCCATAAGTCTGGAAATCAGGGTTGGGGAGATGTCAGGAATGATGAATATTGGGTTGCCCAGTATCATCATCAAAATGCTGCGGCAAAAGTTCGACCAGCAATGGTCGGTACGGAAGTCAGAATCTACAGTGGCGGAACAGGCCCGTGTGCTGCGTTTGGTAAAGCAATCCAAAACGAATATGGAGGTTCGTCTTCAGGGTCCCACTTTATCTATTGAAAGCCTATTGAAGTTGGAAGCGGGTGATGTGTTGAACTTTGACTACCCGCTGAACAAACCAATCGACTTGATGATAAACGGGAAAGTGAAGTATCAGGGAGAGATTGTGGGTGCCGGTTCCAAGAAAGGATTTCTGGTGGCGAAACACTTTGTTGAAATGGAGGATTAGCTGTCTGAATTCGATGGGTGTTTGGATTCGATACCGATTCTGCGCAGCACAACGAATTCGGCAAGATTTTCATTGGTGAGGAGGCCAACCAGGGTATCTCCCTCCATTACCAAGCCGCACGAACCAGCGTTGGAAAGTTCCGGTAGGGCTTCCAAGAGTTTGGTTTCCGGGCTTAATCGAAGAAATTCGCGATTCATCGCCCCGGCAACATAGCCTTCAGGTCCATCCTCGGCCATCGCGTTCAGAAGCAAATTCCGACTCAATAGTCCAACGACTTGTTGACCAGAAATTACCGGAAAATCTTGTTGAGACGTGGCTAGCAGCCGCTTGGCAGCATCGCCTATGGTGGCGCCGTGGTGAAGAGTATCGAATTCTGTAACCATTGCTTCCCGCACATGAACACCTTCCAATAAGGATCGGCCCAACTTCACTGCATTGTCCTGGGCGGCTCCGAAGTAAACGAAAACGGCGACGAAGGCCAGCAAATAATGACCTGTTACCAAGCCTACGAATCCCAGCAATACGGCTATTCCCCTGCCGATTGTGAGCGCAAGTTGGGCGGCCTCAGTTTCTGGTCGAAAGAATGACAAGAGTCCGCGGAGAACTTTTCCGCCGTCCATGGGAAACGCCGGCAGTAAATTGAAGATGGCCAAGGAAGCGTTTGCCAGGATGCATTTGGTGAGTAAATCGTCATCGGCTGCTCGAAAGAGTTCCGTTGTCTTTTCCACGCCAACACGAGAAATTTGTAAAGCGGTTAATGCCAGCGAGATTGTAAGATTCATAGCTGGTCCAGCCAAAGAAATCCAAAGCTCCGAACGCGACGTCGGTTGGCGGTCGAGCCGGGCGACGCCCCCGACCGGGAACATAACAACTTCCAGGGTACCGATCCCAAAGCCGCGACTCATTGCCGCGTGCCCCAGTTCGTGAGCCAATACGGAAACGAATAAAGCCCCCATATAAAGGCCCTGCTCAAAAGGAGTGCCTGTGGATGAAAACAAAAGCACAATGAAAAGCAGAACGAATGTGAAATGCAATCGGACGGAAACACCTCTGATGGAACCAAGATACAAAGTGCCCGAAGTATTGATGATTTCCTGGTCCATCATAGTCTCTACTTAACTCTACGACGACAAGGTTACAGTCCGTGGTTCTTGGCCAGTTCCGCGCAAACTACTTCCAGCGCTTCTAGAGAAGGCAAACTGCCTTGGGCCATGGTGTTGCTCCCGCCACCTTTGCCGCCGGCAGCATTGAGTGCAGCCTTTAGTAGATTTCCGGCATGAAGGTTTGAATCACCGGAACACGCCAGTATTAGGGATGGCGGGTTATTGGAGGAAAGGAGGATTGCGGCGTTCCCTTGGGCCACAAAGTGTTGGGCGAGCAGGCGGGCCGCATCTCCCAAAGGCGATTCCGAACGCTGATTCACGACGCGCAAACCTTGAGAATTTGCACCGGTTTTTGCATGCAACTCGCGTCCTTCGCCTTCCGCCAGTTTGTTGGATAGCACTTTTAGAGTTTTATCCTGTTCTTTTGCGCGCTCTAGCAATGCTTCGACGGCCTTCGGTGTTTCTTCTAACGCACAGGAAAACTGTCGTGAAATGTTGTTCAGCGCATTGTAATCCCTGCGCAACTGGTCAATAGCGCGCATACCGCAAAGGAACTCAACTCTGACGTTTCCGCGAATCTTGTCGAGCTTCCGCAAGACAACAGGTCCTATCTCACCGGTGGCACGGACGTGTGTACCTCCGCAAGCGCTTTTGTCCAACTGGTCGATGGAGACTAGCCGAAGCGTCCCTTGGCGTCCACTTGTTTTGCGTAATCCTTCTGCCGTTTCAGCATCCTCGTAACTGACCGAGATGACGCGGTTTTCGGCAATGAGTTCGTTTGCGCGCCGTTCCACGAGTTCCATTTCTCTGGCGGAAAGCGAAGGAATCTCCAGATCGACTGTTGCCGAATCTTCGCCAAAATGGACACTGGCAGTTCGTGCGTTAAGGAGCGAATCAAACACGGCGCTCAACAAATGTTGGCCCGAATGCTGTTGCATGTGGTCGAAGCGGCGTTGCCAATTGACGACACAGGTCAGGGGGCCGGTGGGCAACTCCCCATCTACGACATGAGCCAATCGATCCTGTTCATCGACCACATCCACAACGGGCACGCCGTTGATGGTGCCCAAATCGTGAAGCTGTCCTCCTGAGGTTGGGTAGAAAGCGGTGCGATTCAAATAGAGACGGCGCCCAACAGTGGCCGCCTCCTCAATTTCCGCGACAAATTCAGTGAGATAAGAATCGTTGTAATAAAGCCTTTCGGTCATTGCACCGCTATCTCCACGCGATTACTGGTGATAGTGGGTCCGAAGTTCAGTTCAATGCCAACTCGGTTGCCTTTCGGTGAAGTGGCTGGAACAGCTACATTGATTTGGTACAAGCCAACAAAGCCAGGTGATAACCCTATAAATTGGGGTCGAACAGGATCGGCACTGCCCCCAACGGCACCTACACCGAAAGTAACAGTGGAAGGCGTGGTGACATTCGCCAATGGACTGGTGGGAGAGGCTGCACCGCTAACGACGGATGGGACCGTTGTTCCAAGTCCAAGCGCGTACATTGTTAATACTTCGCCGACTCGAGCTGGCCTTGAATTGATTCCAGGAGTTGTTGGAATGGGGAACGACCCGTCCTGATTCACTAAGATCCCGTACTCGCCGATGCCGAGGCGCAACAGTTTCGGAGCCCGAGCACTGACACGAATGGAAATTGGATTTCCGACCTGCCCATTGCGTTCTACCCTTACGGTGCCAAGGCCGATTGCAGCGTCATAGGGAACCTGAAAATTAATCTGATCGAACTGGGTGTAATAAACCGGTGTTGGAACGCCATTAACAAGCACCCTTGAACCACCCAACGTTTGCGGGAGTGGCAGTGCAGTGGCAGAGGTGGGATCGGCGTACGTGAGCTGTTCGCCAAATAACGCAACAATGGTTCCTTGGGCGATTTCCTCATCGGAGGAAAATGTTGCATTGTTAGCCACGCGTCCGGATACCGGGGGGCTTTGCGGGAAAACTTCTAAAGAAACGGGGACTGTCTGGGTGCCATTGATGGCATTGCTTGCGACGGTAATATTGCCGTTGTAGGCGCCGGGCGCGAGGGTGCTTGAATCAATGGTCACGTCGAAAATATTGAACTGGGGAAAAGCTGTGACTGCCAGCCAGCTTCCACCTGTTGCAGAGACAGTGCCGAGTGATAAAGTGCCCAGGCCACGGTTCGCATAGGTGAAACGGAATAACCGCTTCGACGAACCGGGCGAAGAGGAAACCCTCAAAAGGCTGCTTGAAAGCTGAATGATGGGTTGTGATGTGACTCTTAAATTTACGGCAACGTTCTTATTGTCGGCAGGCAAATCCGACCCAGATAGCGCCAACGAACCGGTGTAATTTCCTTCCGCCATTCCCGGCTGATGCTTGGCGATCAACGTATAGGGCAGGGCAAAGGCGAAGCTGGAAGCTCCGGTGAATCCAAAGGAAAGCCAGTTGCCGCCTTGAGCACTTACAGTGCTGTTGAGCAGTTTGTTTGTGGAGACCTGGAACGAATCTTGGGATCCGTTCGGTGCCACAAATAAATCTACAGAACTAGGAATGGTTCCACCCACGGCGATGGTTACGGTAACGGTCTGAGGAGCATCGATAGCATTCGGATCGGCTACGGTTACAATTCCTGTATAAGAGCCTGCGGCTAATGCATTGGCGTTGAATGCAATATCAATGGAGATACACCTGGATCCGCCCAGAATGGCGCAGTTATAGGGTGCGCTGACCGTTGGACGAATCCAAGTTACAGACGAGGTGGCTTGGAGGTTCAAATTTCCAGTGCCTGCATTCGAAGCTTCCACCGATTGGGCCCTAGGATTCGCACCCACTGCCACAGTTACTGGACCGATAGTGGTAGAAGATAGACGCAAGCGAGGTTGGGCTTCAACCAACGCCAAAGATAGTGTTGCTACAAAACAAATCGTCTTTGTTAAACCCATTCAAGAGCTCCTTTTTTGTAAACCCAAACGTAACCGACAATTAAAATCACGAGAAAAACCGCAATTTCAATGACACCAAACCAACCAAGCTGGTGAAACCGTACAGCCCAAGGAAACAGGAACACTGTTTCCACGTCGAAGATGACAAACAAGATGCTTACAATGTAGAAACGAACGGCGTAACGGCCGCGCGAATTACCAACGGCTTCAATGCCGCATTCGTAAGCTTCAAGTTTGAGCTTAGACGGAGAAGAGGGCCGAATCAGTTTCGCCGCCAGGATCGTTATGACCGGAAACGCCATGGCGAGGATGAGGAATAGGAAAATCGGTAAATAGCCTTGCGGCATGCCTCTTAATTATAACTGCTGCTTAGTACCGTACCGGGTAAACTTGCAACTTTTAATAAGCGAGATAATCTAAAGAGGTATGTTTAGCGCAATCCGCGAACAAATCGAAACTGTGTTCCGCGAAGATCCGG
>JAYUSZ010000310.1:0-3533 GCA_043755435.1 Bryobacterales bacterium
TGCTTACGTTCACTGCTTTGTTACTTGGGTTCACCGTTCTTTTCATGAGCGGCACCACCGCCATTGCCGACATATGTGTAGCTATCACGCTGACTCGGGGCTTGGGGCAAAGCGCCCTCTCGGTAGTTAGTCTGGCGCTGGTTGGCAAATGGTTTTCGCGCCGTCTGAATTCCGCCATGGGCATTTATTCGCTATTAGTCGGCATTGGATTTATCACCGCATTCCCACTTACTGGCCAAGCAATACTTCAATCGGGCTGGCGCTCTGCATGGTCGAATATTGGCTGGTTCCTGATCTTAGGACTCACTCCGCTTTGTTGGCTTTTGGTCCGCAATCGGTCGAGGAAGCTTCTGACTGGTCCGGCATGACTCTCACCGAAGCTCTGCGCACACCAGCCTTCTAGATCTTCGTACTTTCCAGTTCCTTATTCGGTCTAGTCTATTCGGGCATAGCCTTGTTTAACGAGTCCATCTTACGCGAACGAGGGTTCGACGCTACGGACTATCACAGCGTTTTGGTGACGACCACTTTAATCGGATTGTTAGCAAATTTCGGCGGTGGTTTGCTAGCCTCGCGCTGGTCCATTCAACGTGTGATGGGAATCGGCATGGGGGTGCTGGCACTTTCGCTTGCGATGCTTCCACTGGTCCGGACGTTCACTCAAGTGATGTTATATGGCGTTGCTATGGGCATGGCAGGAGGCGTAGTTACTGTGGTTTTCTTCTCAGTATGGGGCCACGTGTTTGGCCGCCCGCACTTGGGCCGCATCCAAGGCTTTGCCCAAATGATGACTGTGTTCGCCTCAGCCATCGGTCCTTTGTTGTTGGCTTCCACCTTCCAGCGAACAGGATCTTACAATCTGATTTTCAATTCGCTAGCTGTGCTGGTCTCCATGCTTGGTGTCGCGTGTTGGCACACGCCTGTGCCTTCCAGAAGTAATTCGACGGTTATACTAACTGCATGAAGTACACATTCTCACTACTCATAACTTTGCTATCGCTTACTGCCCAGGCAGCCGAACCACCGAAGACAATCATCGTTGTTCGTCACGCAGATAAACTCTCTCAAGATCCTGAAAGCCTTCTAAGTCCAAAGGGCCACGAACGAGCTAAGGAGTTAGCCCGAGTTTTGCGCGATGTGAAGATTCAATCCATTTTCATTTCTGAAAAGAAGCGAACGCTGCAAACCGCTACACCTATAGCGACGCAGAAAGGTTTGCAACCAGTTGAGGTGAAGACTTCACTGGTACCTCTGCTGATGGAAAAGCTGAAAGCAATCCCCCAAGGTGAAACAGCGTTAGTGGTTTATCACGTTCCAACCGTTGAACAAATCGTTCTGAAGTTAGGCGGAGTAACCATCCCTGCGTTGCAGGACACGGAATTCGACCGTATGATTATCATCACCATCCCCGCACAGGGCAAGCCTTCCGTGGTCACGTTGCGGTATGGGGCGCCATCCTAGGCAGCCGTTCGCGATCAAACCAAATCCACGTAATCAGCAGCAAGGCAATCGAGCAGACAATGGCCACGGCCATCATCCAAATCATCATCCGTTCAAAACCAATGGTCAGTTTCCAGACGCCCGCAAGATAGATCATCGCCCCGGAAGCAATCCCGCCAATGCCATTCAAAACGCCCCCCGCCACGCCGCGGTTGCTATCGCCAACCAGTTCATACGCCGCAGAAAAGGCGTTTGCCGCCAGCAAGCCTCCAAACAATCCGAACCCGGCAGAACAGATGCGCGCCATGGCCAGAGAGTCTGCCGAAAAGGTTAGATAAGCAAACGGGGCGCACAACAACACACCGGATGCTGCCACGTAAAACCGAGCAGCAGGCCAACGCTTGCGCAGTAAATCCGCTACCGCCCCACCACCAAGAATTCCCACTATCGTACTGGTTTGAACAAACAAAGTTCCGTTCCACCCACTGCTGGTCATGGACAATCCAAATCGCTCTTGCAGAAACGTTGGAAACCACGCGAAGAACACCCATTGCATGGCGCAAAATGCCGCGAAGGTCAGTGAAAGCACCACATAGCATCGGGACCGAAACAGCGTGCTTAACTCACCCTGCTTTGGTTCCATTTTGCCAGCGCCCAAACCGCGAACGCCCCACCAAAGTATGACGCTGTAGCCGATGCCCACCAGCGCAGCCATCCAGAATGCCGACCGCCAACCAACGTTATCCGCCGCCCATCCTCCATACCATCCACCCGCAATTACACCGCATAGTTGCGCCGATTGGTGAATCCCCAAAGCGCGCGACCGCACCGCTTCAGGGTAGTGGCTTGCAATCATCGCCAGTGCTGTTGGATAGTACAGCGACTCGGTGATCCCCATCGCTCCTCTCCAAAATAGAAACGTAGTTTGCGATCCCGCCAATCCGCAGCCCAGTGTAGCCAAGCTCCATGCCACCAGACTGGCGACAATCATCACGTCTCGCCGCCACAGGTCGGCCATCCTTCCTGCGATCGGCATCCCCAACGTGTACACCCACAGGAAAACGGTTCCAATCAACCCCAGCCGCGCTCCGGCGAAGCCCAGATCCGATTGCAAGGCAGGGAACATGGAAAAGACCATTTGGCGGTCTACATAGTTCAAAGCGAATGCGACCCACAAAAAGGCCACCAGCCGCATTACGATTTCAACTCCGACGCGCTCATCCCGGTGAATTCTGCCAAGCGGTCCAGATTGATTTCAATTCCCAGTCCTGGTTTGTCAGGTATAGGCAGCATGCCGTCGGCATCCAATTGCCATGGCTGCTGGCAGAGATCATCGATGAACGGTGATCCAGTTAGATACTCCACTAAGTCAGTATCGGCGAATGCCGAAGCCATTTGCAGATCCGACGCCAGCCCAACACAGGTATTCCAACCATGAGGAATGAACCTAACCCCATGTTCACGGGCTGTCCAAGCAATTCGCCGCTGCTCGCTGAGTCCCCCGCACTTAGTAACATCGGGTTGTACAATGTCAAAAGCCCCGCGTTCCAGCCAGGGCGCAAAACCTTGGCGTCGAGTAAGAACCTCGCCACCAGCAATGGTAACTCTCGCTACGCGGCGCAGTGCAATAAAATCTTCCAAGGCGTCAGGGTGGAGCGCTTCTTCAAACCAGAAAACGTCATAGTCGGCCAGCATTTCCGCCGTCCGCACGGCCCATTTGAAATCCCCAGGCCAGAATGCGTCGCTGCCTCCGGCATCCACCATCAATTGAGAATCGTCCCCAATCGCATGCCGCGCAGCACTTACAATCGCCTCATCCGCAGCAAAACTCCCACGACGCCCGAAGGGTCCCCAGCCGATTTTGAATGCACGAAACCCTTGCGCTTTCACTGGCAATAGTTCGTCTGCCATCTTCTCCGGTTCGTGCATCAACAAGGAAGCATAAGGCCGCACACGCTCCCGGTATCTGCCACCCAGAAGCCTACCAACAGGCTGCCCACAAGCCTTGCCAAGAATGTCCCACAGCGCAAGATCAATGCCGCTGATGGTGTGCGTGATTGCGCCACCACGTCCCAACCAGAAAGTATTCTGGT
>JAYUSZ010000311.1:0-8846 GCA_043755435.1 Bryobacterales bacterium
GGGCGTTCTGAACTATCTGGACCTGCAATCGATTTTTTCCGTACTGCGCTTTTGCCGGCAGAAGTGCGGCATTCTCAGACCGGTTTAAGGATTTTTTAGTGAACCGCTTTGGACGCTCGAGGCTGATCACCATGATTCTTTGGGTCTGGAGCACAGTGGAATCGTGCCGCTGGGTGTTCCGGTGAAGGATTACCTGCTGGCGGTTTTGCCGGGCATGGCTAATCGTAATATTGCCGAGGTTCGATTGCTTACTCAGGCTCGTTGGGCTCAGCCGCCCGGATGACCTGGGTTCGTCGTTCGCTTACCGTCCACTGGCAACCGCACAGTTTTCAATACTTAGAACAGCATGCAGCGCCTCATTTACGGAGACTTCCGTTGGAAGGGTCTTCGCCAGCACAGAATCGAGCAGGACACAGTTGGTGCCGCCTCACACCGAGTGCACGGAGCTGGGCAGGCTGCAATAAATGTCCGGAGCAGAGGGCAGGCGAGTTTGGAAGTTCGGCGGCAAGAGAACGAACGCTGTGGGTCAGGGGATTTGAATCTGCACCGGATTGCTACTGATCCCGTCTACCGTCAGCACTATGGTCGTCGTACGGCCGCCCGCTAAGGACGGCGGCAAAGAAACGTTTATCTGGTCGAGTCCAGGATAGACACCTTGAGGGCCTGCATACAACACTGGAAGCTGGACGCCCTCAATTGAGCAGGTAGCTGATTCAAGGGAGCTTCTCCCTCGAAACCCAGTGCCATATAACTCGATGTTCTGGTTGCTGACCGAGGCGGCGAACAGCACTGGAGCAACTACGCTGACGGGCACGCTGCCGTGATTCACCGTGCCATCTGCTCCGGTTGCTACAACCACAGCCATTCCAACCGCAAGAGCTGCCGGTGCAAGAAATGTGGCTTGGTTTGAAGAAATGTTAAGGATGGTTGCGGCGCGAGAGATCCCAGTATTATCGATCACCACCAAACTTTCCAGGGCTGTTTGGACTCCAATAACTTCGCTGATCGATTCCGGCGCCAACTTCGCATTCGCAAAAGTGATGGTAGGCTCGCTCCCAAGCCCGGGGGTGTCGGGCAGCGCGGCCGGAAGGGATCGCACACCGCGAAAGCCTCGTGAAATTTCGCCAGCTAGCCGCAAATACCAATCACTGGGCAAGGTGAATCCATCGGCGTCCAAAGTGAGCCAATAGCCTTGGTCAGGTGCGTTTTGCCGACGCGGAGCAATCTTAAACATCGCCGTAGCTTCGTTCACTTCGTCGAACATAGCGATCTTTAGGGTCTGCGCTCCGGCCGCCCGCGCATTGAATGCCTGCCGCCATAAGAACTCACCGCGATTGCGCGGGATCTGGTTTTCCGGCGACGTCCGGTTTAGGTTGTGCCAGGAAAAGCCGGGAAAAATCACCGGCATGTAGAGTTGGTTGCGAGCCGCAGTGGCCGCCACATCGGGTTGAATCTGATTGATACCCCAGCGATCCACCCCTGCGATGTTGGAATAACGGCCGACAGTCCAAGGCTGGATCCCGTCCATAGCCAGATAAACTTCAGCCCAACGTCTATCGGTTGCGGCATCGTTAGAGAGTCCGCGCCAATAAGCGGGAGTGCCGCCGAGGTAAAACACCTGCGCTTGAGAACGGAACCAATCGATCAGTTGCAGGGCAGAGGTAGGATCCGAGGGCGGGTGACGGCTGTCGTTCAACCCGATACCCCACATACCCAAGACCGGCTTACCCTCATGGCGCAGGTAATTCGGATGCCCGGTTACACCTAGTGTCTCCACCAGATACTTCCAATCGTTCCTCAAATCGGCTACGACGGTTGCGGGATTTGCGCCGCTTATGTCGTACTCAATAGCGAACACGCGCCCTGTTGTGCGTGCCGCAGCCATTACGTTCTTAAGCACCGCATCACCGCTGCCCCGGCTTCCCGGGATGTCGGTGACGAATCGCTGCAATAACACGCCATCCAAACCATATTGCTGCATCCAACGAAAGTGGCGGGCGACTGTCTTGCTGTTTCCAGAAGAGAATAGTCGGGCAGGCTCGGTGCCAATTGTCATGTTGGGTACGGTGCAGAGTTCATCGGCATCAAACTCGCGAAGGTCTGGATACATGTCGATGGTGAGCGTTGAGGCAGATGGCGTTCCGTTCGCCCAATGGCTCCAATTTGTGCCAGAACTCCCGCCGCCGGGACAGCGAAACCAACCTTGGTAGCCAAGCAAGACCTTGCCGGTGAGTGTGGACGAATCCACGGCTTGTGCTGACGCAGAAGCAACTGCCAGGAGTAGCGCAGCCCCTATGCGACGAACTTGGCGTCCGCTCAATCCTTCCATGGCGGGCCTGCCTTCTCCGGCAATGCTGCACGCGGAGGAATCTGTTCGTGGAACATGCGGGCAATTTCGCCACCCAGCCGCAGATACCAGTCGCTGAGGAGATTGGCGTCATCGGCATCCCAGCGTTAACCAATAACTCTGGTCGGGAGCGTCCTTGCGGCGTGCGGCGATCTTGAACATGGCCGATCTTGAGCACTGTCGCGCCTGCCATTTTAGCGTTGTATTCTTGCCGCCAAAGAAACTCCCCCCAGTTTCGAGGGATGGCGTTCTTGGGCTTATCACGCTTCAGATTGTAACAGGACAAACCGGGAAAGATAACACGCATTTAAATTTGGCGGTTTTTTGCGGCCAGTGCCATATCCCGGACGATGAAATCATCCTTCCACTTGTCCACACTCTCGGAGTTGCGATAGCGGCACACGGTCCACGGCTGTACAGTGCCTTGAACCAGTTCTGAGGACAAGGGGGTTGGGATGCGGCCGTAGCCATTGCGGTTCAGCGGGCGTGAGACGGTCATGCGAGCAGCGGCAACATCGGTTGCGACGTCGTGAAGCGTGGTGGATCGTGCACCGCGTCCGCTAGAACTGCGCCAAACCCTCGGTCAGTTCCACGTAAGTTCCCCAAGGATCAGTAAAGAAGGCTATCGCAATCCCTAGGCTCGGCACTTTCCGGTAGGGCACGTCGAACTTGACGCCCATCCCTTCCATGCGCTTAGCGAACTCTTCAAGACTCTTCACCTCAAATCCAATGTGGTCCATGAATCGCCCCTTAGTTGGTGCCATTTTCGTTTCCGACTGCGTAAATGTCAGTTCAGACCCAGGGATATCAGTCTTCTCAAACTTGCCACGCTTGCCTGGAACGCCACCAAACATTTTCATATACCAGCTTCTGGTCTCCTCAAAGGACTCCGTATAGAAATGAATATGATGATGGGCAATCGGTGCGGACATCTTGGTATCCTCACTGATTTCAACCTTCACATTGTCTGGGGTCATTACGAAAATCTGCCTGGCAGCCATATCGACGCGTGGCATTGCAAACCCGCCGGCCTTTAGCTTTTCAATATAGGAATCCAGATTCCTCACTTTGAAGCCCAAATGGTTGATGGAAGAACCTTCGGAACCACCTTCGGCGGCACCTTTTTGGACGACTACAATTACACCGGGAAACTTGAACACCTCAAGCCCGCCCATTTTCCCCACAGTGCCGCCCAGTGTATCCACCCAGAATTTCTTGTTTGCCTCAAGGTTCTGTGTCTTTAGGTGAAGATGACCCATGCCGACGCCCAATTCGTTTGGGGAAGGTAGTTGAGCCAGCAATGGAAAAAGTAAAGAGATGGTAACTGCGCAAAATGATTTCATTGCGTCCACAATACCAAATACTGGTTAGCCTAATGAAGCTGGGGCCATTCGATTAAGATAACGCCAACGATAATTATGGCCGCGCCTACTAACTGAATGCTAGGGAGCTTTTCTTCAAACAGGAGATACCCGGCAACTATCTCGAACAATGGTGTAAGCCCAGCCCAAATAATGCCAGCCACTGCAGCACGGGTTCATGGTTCCAAGATCCGCTTCAACCAAGCCTGAGCGAAGCGCAGTTCACGGCGAACCGTGTGGACAGGAATCTGCATGGCTTCGGAGGAATCCTCAGCTGTCATTCCACCAAAGTAGCGTATCTCCACCAGCTAGCCTTGCGAGGGTTCTCCTGCTCAAGTAAGTGAAGAGCTTCGTGGAGGGAGAGCAGTTACGCATCATTTTGCGCCGGAGGTAGGCCGGGAACATCCATTAAGCGACTTCGGTTTCAGCATCGCGTTTCTGTGCCAGACGCGCTCGGGCCAAGTCCACCAACACCTGACGCACTAGGCGTGAGGCAATGCCGTAGAAGGGGGAGCGGTTTTCATACTCAGGATGGGCGAGGGAGGAGAACTTCACGTAAGCTTCGTGAACCAGGTCGGTGGTTTGCATCGGGACATCTTTGATTTCCCTGCGTAAATGTCCGGCTGCGAGCGACTTCAGTTCTTGGTAGACGAGTGGAAGAAGAAGTAGCAAGGGCGGTGTTCGTCCCCTTGTCGAACTTTGTGGAGACGCTCGGTCAATTCCATTCCAACTATTATTGCGCACTCGTTGGCAAGCTAAGCTAACAGATCCTTAATCACCGCGCCTTCCACATCGGTCAACCTAAAATCACGGCCGCTATACCGGTACGTTAGTCTCGTATGATCCAAACCCAATTGGTGCAATATGGTCGCCTGTACGTCATGCGGATGCACGGGCTTTTCAACTGCCTTGAACCCAAACTCATCCGTCGCACCATAAACTGTCCCGCCCTTAATGCCTCCTCCAGCGAGTAACATGCTGAAGCCGTGGTTATTATGATCGCGGCCGTTCTGCACGTTCACCAAACCACTTACTTCAACCGAAGGAGTACGGCCAAACTCACCACCCACCAGGACAATGGTTTCATCCAGCATGCCCCGCTGCTTTAAGTCTTCAATCAGCGCAGCAATCGCCGGGTCTGCTTCGGCTGCTAGAACTTTGTGACGCATGATGTCGTCGTGATTATCCCAAGGTTGGAAATTGCCAAAGTAGATCTGAACCGTACGTACACCTTTTTCGATCAACCGCCGCGCCATTAAACAGCCGCGTCCAAAATTCGTATTCCCATACTTGGTTCTGGTTTCTTCTGATTCCTTAGTCAGGTCAAAAACTTCAGGAGCCTCGGTCTGCATCCGGTAGGCCACTTCCATCGATTCCAGACTGTTATTCACTTCAGGATCGTCAGTGCGCATGCCGTTCAGTTTGCCAAGCAGATCGATTTGGCGACGTTGTGTTTCCGCTGAACGCTGGGCGTTGATGTAAGGAATTAGTTGATCAGCCTTTTCATCATTCTTAATATGGACGCCCTGATGAGCCGCAGGCAGGAACGCGGAGGTCCATAGTTGCGGACCGACTGTTGGGATACCAGGGCACATCACCATGTAGCCCGGAAGGTTTTTATTCATTGAACCCAGGCCATAACTCAACCACGATCCGAACGAGGGACGGCCAGGCAATGGGACTCCACAATTCCACGTGAACAAGGATGGTTCGTGATTGGGCCGCTCCACATGCATGGAACGGATCACCGCGAACTCATCAATCACCCCACCGGTTTTCGCAAAGATTTCGGAAACCTCAATGCCGCTCTTGCCATACTTCTGAAACTTGAATGGGCTGCCTAGAAGTGTTCCGGTCTTGCGCTCGGTCTTCAAATTCCCAGCGGGGCTAGGCTTGCCGTGCATCTTCTGCAGCATCGGCTTGGGATCGAAGGTATCCACTTGTGAGGGACCTCCGTTCAGGAAAAGGAAGATGAAGTGCTTGGCCTTGGGAGTGAAGTGAGTGGCTCCGGAAAGCATGTCAGCCATGCCTACGGTTCCGAAACCAGCACTCAACGTTTGGATCATTTCACGGCGATTCAGCATATAGATTCGTTCCTAATTCACGTACAAGAATTCGTTAGAGCTCATCAGTACTTGCAAATACTCCGGCCACGCATCGGCGCCACGCGCGACATACGATTGGCCCAATTGTTGTTCGGCCGCTTCCGGCGCTCGACCAAACAGCAGCCGGTATGCTTCCCCAATCCGTTGCGGTTCCGGCACCTTTTCAAGCCGCTTCACCATTTGCTTTGCGCTTTCCATAACCATGGTGCTGTTCAATAGGAACAACCGCTGCAGAGGGACGTTGGTGGCAACTCGTTGTTCGCTGGTTTGGTTAGGATTCGGGAAATCAAAAAGTGCCAACATGTTATCCAGCTTCTTGCGACTTACATAACCGTATAGTGTGCGCTTGTAGTTCTTATCGTCAATCGGAGTGGCGCGCCCTGCTGGAGATTCATCAAGCGTTCCGGCAGCGAACAGGAGTGAATCCCGCAACGCTTCGGCATCCAAGCGCTTGCGATTCGCCTTCCACAGTAGACGATTGTCCGGATCTTTCACAGCAAAAGCAGCATTGTCCGCCGTCCCTTGTTGGTAGGTTGCACTCAGCACAATTTCACGATGGATTGCCTTCACAGACCAGCCGCTTTGCACAAAGCGGGCAGCCAGATAATCCAGCAATTCAGGGTGAGAAGGCTTTTCCCCAAGCGCACCAAAGTTGCTGGTAGTCCTCACAATGCCATCGCCGAAGTGCCATTGCCATAGGCGGTTCACCATCACTCGAGGTGTTAAAGGATTCGTGGGGCTCGCGATTGCTTCAGCCAGTTCCAGACGACCGCTGCCCTTGGTGAATGGTTTGGGATGCCCGTCGTCGCACAGCACTGTAAGAAATGCTGGCGGTGCGTCTTCACCTAAAGTAGATGCGTTACCGCGCACGTGAACCTTCTGTTTCACCAACTTTTCCTTGTCCGCCAAAGCATGCAGAAATGGAAACTTTTCGGGAACTGCTTTCTTTTCTGCTTCCAGGCGTACACGGAGCAGATCCTGATGGCGCTTCCATTCTCCCGATAGAAACCGGTCGATCTTCTTATCTCCATAAAACATCACTCCACCGGTGCCAAACAAATCCCGCCACAGAAAATACTTGTCGCGTTCCAGAGACGCAAGATTCGCCTGACTCAAATCGCCGCGCTTTGAAGATCCACCTAGTGTGATGTTGTTTTTCTCGTCAATTTGCTTTTTTTCACGATTGACGTCCAGTGCCAGTTGTTCAAATTCCTTAGCCATTTGCTTCCAATCATCGCCATCCTTCGCAGCTCGTAATTTGGCCAAATAGTTATGTTCGTGCTCTTTTCGCTTCACATACTTTTGCCACTTTTCAAGAGTTTCACTATCCAGACCACTTGGGTCAAGACCGTCTTTGGGACCGCGTCCAAACGCTGCCAGAACATAATCAGCAGTACGGCTGGAAAGGATGGAAGCTAGTTCATCACCCTGACGCTGTAGAAAGTCTTTCAACTCTTTTTCCGTGCCGTCTGCACGCTTCTTTCTGGCTTCGTAAGTGTCCACAACGTCCTTGGCCGCCAGTGGATATTCCTTATATTGAGAGCTATTGAAAATTCCTAAAAGCGAATAGTAATCCTTGGTTGGAATAGGATCGAATTTGTGGTCGTGGCATTGGGCGCATGCCACGGTCAACCCGAGAAAGCCACGCGTGGTAACGTCCACGCGGTCGTCTTGAAACTCCGGGCTCAAACCATACATGCCTAAAGCAGGCAGCAGGGCGGGATCATTCATATGGTCGGCAGCCAGTTGCGCTTTGACGAATTTGTCGTAGGGCATGTCTGCGTTGAAGGCATCCACAACCCAATCGCGATAGCGGAACGCATTGGGTGCGGGCTCTTCCATTGTGGAATTCAACTTGTCGTCGGAATACCGTGCAATGTCCAGCCAATAGCGGCCCCAGCGTTCACCGTAGCGCTTTCCTGCCAGCAGTCGATCAACAACCTTGTTATAAGCATCGGGGCTCCTATCTGCCAGAAACTGCGCAGTCTCTTCGGGTGTTGGTGGCAGGCCGGTAAGGTCGAAACTAACACGTCGCAGAAGGATCATTCGCGAAGTGGGCTTGTTGGGCGTAATGCCACTTTGTTCCAACTTAGCAAGAATGAAATTATCGACTGGAGTCTTCACCCAAGCTGAATTTTTCACCTGCGGAGGAACACTTTTCTTGACGGGCTGGAAAGCCCAGAAGGCCTTTTGATCAGGCCGGATAACGTACTCTTTCGATAGCACCGATACAGGTGCGTCAGGCCAGACGCCACCGTCCTTGATCCATTTTTTCAAAGCAGCCAGTTCGTTTTCCGCAAGTTTTGCACCATTCGGCGGCATCTTGAGGCGATCATGCTTCCAAGTGACAGCACTTATCAACAAGCTTTCATCGGGCTTGCCTGCGACAATTGCTGCGCCTGATTTCCCACCCTTCAAGATTGCCTCCCTGGAGGTAAGTTCCAGGCCGCCCATCTTCGATTGCGCATGGCAGGAGAAGCAATTTTTGGCCAATACTGGACGTACCTGCATTTCGAAGAACTCAGCGGGTGAATCTGCTGCATTTCCGGCTACGGAAATGAGTATGGCGAGCCCGGTCAATCGTCTCATGACAGTCATTCTATTCTATTTTGCGGGTATTGTTCACGCCCAATAAACCTTAGGAAGTTTGGTATCCTACAGTTATCTAGCTGTAAACCAATTACAATCAAACTGGAAAATACCAATAATGAAGCGTGCGTTAATCACTGGAGTGACCGGACAAGACGGATCTTACCTGGCGGAGTTACTCCTTAAAAAAGGGTATCAGGTTCACGGCATCAAACGCCGTTCAAGCAGTTTTAATACCGGCAGAGTTGACGGTATTTACACCGATGCTCATCAAGCTGGAGCCAACTTCTTTCTCCACTTCGGAGACCTTTCTGACGCAAGTAGCCTGATGAAGTTGCTATACGACATCAAGCCTGATGAAGTTTATAATTTGGCAGCACAAAGCCACGTCAGGGTCAGCTTTGATATTCCTGAAAGTACAAGTGACATAACTGCGCTGGGAGC
>JAYUSZ010000312.1:0-8841 GCA_043755435.1 Bryobacterales bacterium
GTGAACTTTCATAAGCGGCTGGCCGACGAATGGTGGGAAAGATGGCAGACGACTCTAGCGAAACCCTATTTGACTTCGCTTGAAGCTTACAAATCGGTACCCGCCGATTACTTGGTGCTGAAGGCTAAGGACAGGTTCAAAGAGAATACTCCGATATTTGAGAATTCTTCTTTTGTTGTTTATTCGACGCGCTAGTAGGCGATAGTCTGAATCCCGAAGTGGCGGAACAAAGTCAATTCGCCTGTTTACGAGGGATGAAGAATGGCCATCACAATGGTTGAGTAGCTCAATCTGCCCTCTTTTCAGTCCCTTGCAAAACGCAGTAGGGCTGCGCTTTCAAATCCTATGAGACGCTTGATACAGGAAGACAAATTGCTGGCCAGCAACTTCCCAATGATGAAGTCCTCGAGGTGATTAACTCCTCTGGCGTTCTCAATAAAATCTGAATCGCAAACACGACTGAGAACCGTGAATGCGAGCTGTTAAAAGCAGGCTGTTCGTGGTTGGCAGCTGAGAAGATGAATTAGGGAACGCCAGTTGAATGAAAATGGTAGGTATCGGTTCGCGAGGCCGTAGTGTGCTTGTCCGTCAAGAACTCCTTCAACTTCGGATTGCAGGTTTAGTAGACTTGGGGTATGAAGAACTGTATTCAATTCTTATTGATGGTTACCTTGCAAGTTGCGACCTTGATGGCCGCCGACCAGGGATTCATTAAAGCTCGAGGAAAGCCAGGCGATGCTGGCATTTTTGTGGATGGAAAATACATTGGGCCGGCCAGCCGGTTTACCGTACCTGAAAAATATTCGGTGGAAGCTGGTTCTCACGATGTGGCTATTAGAGACCCGCGCTATGAGGAGTTTTCAGCGAAGATCACCGTCACCCCAGGAAAGACTACAAAGATTAGTTATCACCCCAAGCGTCTACCGGAGCCAAAGGGACCCTTTGGCAGATTACGGCTTGGTGGCGGCGAAGGGGAATCGTTTATCTCAGTGACACAAGGTGACACGGGTGCTGTTTACCTGAACAAGAAATTCGTGGGCTATGTAGACGAGCTGAACAATCTGGGAAGTGGAATTCAGATTCCGTCGGGTGACTATGAACTCTACATCTCCTCACCTCTATTCGGGGAAATCCGACAGATGGTGAAGATTGAAGCTAACAAGGTAACGATCATCCCGCTACCAAAGAAGTAAAGAGTACGGGAAGTTAGGACGGAGAAGTATGGGCTGACTGGCTTCCCAAGTCTACGCCGAGTTTACGCATTTCCTCAGAGTAATAGCGTTTATGCAGTAAATCGAATTCTTCGCTGCCTTCGGGAATTTCACGTTTCTGTGAACGAACCTTTAACCGTGCTGCTTTGTCCGCTTTGTCCTCGGTGAGAAGCATTTCGGTGAAGCCCTTGACGATTTCCAGACGAATTTCGTTTTGCTCTTTCTTCAGGCGAAACTCACGGGACTTGCGAAACCGCTCCAGCAGCTTGTGGGAAATATCAGTGATCTTGTCGCGAGAGAGTTTCATGGAATCCCCAGTGTCACGGCCAGCGGCCCTGACAATCTTGCGCTCTTTGATCATCTGATTCTTGATCTTCTTGAACATCTCCTGGTAGGAGACGCCTTCTTTGCGCATGTAATCGGAATACTCGCTGAGGATCTCACGCACTTCGTCGTTCATTTTGTCCTCGACTTCTAATTCTTCAAGGACTAAATTGTTGATAACCTCCATGGCCGCTGCGGGGTTTGAAACCTCAATCAGCCTTGGGGCAAGCCGCGTGACTAAATGACGCGATAAATAAGTGACCAGTTCTCTAGCAAGTAGCATCCGCTCAGCATTCAGTCTACTGAGGGGGAGTGGGGGAAGTCAATCCACGCCGATCCCGAAGCTTGAAGACCACATGGTAACGCCGTCGAAATGGAAAGGTTCCGGCGGTAAACAGGCTGCGTCGGTAGGTCACATATTGGTCCAAACCTCTCAAGTTGAGTGAGTTGCTAGTTCATACGGTAACTGACGGAAGGACAAACGCAGACCTGTTGCGTTTTCCAGATCAACTGCGCTGGTGGCGATAGGGGCCTGGATCGGTGTGGATTATCACTCTCCGCCGGTTTTGTTTTTTACTATGAACGCGCCGTTTAGTTAGGATTCCGGTCACAACTTCCTCGAAAATTTCGCAAAGCACTCTTGGGAGAATGGATACAAACGCGGGATTGCCGTCACCTATACTATTAGAGGAGGATTTATCCATAATGAATAAAATCAATTTACCAGCCGCCGCGTTGTTTGCAGCAGCGCTTTTTTCGACCGGATCATCGCAGGCTGCAGTCGTATCGGGCAGCGGTGTAAATGCGGCCGCCATACAGGCCGATGTCGACGCCTTCCGGGCGCTCTTGGGTGCCAATAACGGAATAGGCGGATCGTTCGCCAGTGGCAGAAGGGAAATTAACTGGGACGCCGTGCCGGACAGCTTTTCGTCCCCGAACAACCTGCCAGCGAATTTTTTCAACTCGAACTCGCCACGAGGGGCGGTCTTCAGTACCGCTGGTTCCGGGTTCGCCGTCAGCGCCGATAGTTCAAACCCGACCGTGACTGCAACCAACTTCGTGAATTTGAACGCGGGCTACGCTGGCTTGTTCCAGAATTTTTCACTCGAACGGCTGTTCACACCGCTAGGAAGCAACGTCATGCAGGTGGAGTTTTTCGTTCCCGGAACAAACACGCCGGCGGAAGTATTGGGATTTGGAGCCGTCTTCGCAGATGTGAACATTGCCGCAGGTACTCAGATTTCTTTTTTCTTTTCAGACGGTTCGTTCGGCGGAGCGTTCGCCGTTCCCACTAGCGGCTTAGGCGGACTCAGCTTCCTTGGAGTCACCTCCACGGATGCGCGGCGGTATAACAGAGTAGTGATCACAAGTGGGAACACGGTTATTGGTGCAAGCCAAAACCTCACTGCGAACGCGGATGTAGTGGTGATGGACGACTTCATCTATGGCGAGCCTACTGCGGCCGTTCCGGAGCCCTCGTCGATCATGCTAATGAGCGGTGGACTGCTTGCCTTTGCGGCCATGTTGCGCAAGCAGCGCTCGAGGTAATGTCAATCGAAGGGGCGGTTCAAAATCACCGCCCTTTCGAGTAATTTCCATCAACCTTCGAAGCTAAATAAAATCTACATAGTAACGACGTCAAAATGGAAGCGTTCCGGCGGTAAGCATGCTGCGCCAACAGGCCCCATATTGGTCCAAGCCTCGTAGGCTGAGTGCGCTACTTTCCCATTAAGGTAGAAAAGGAATTGATCGGTACAGCAGGAAAACGGCGGAAGGTGACGGAACGACAAACGCAGACCTACAGCGTTTTCCAGATCAACTCCGCTGGTGGAAATTTCTTTGTCCTCCAATAAAGTGACGAAACTCGATCTGCCAGCATGGGGCCAAAGGTCAGGCCGTAAAAGCGGGCGCAATTGTGGATTGGTTTCAAAGGTGGTTTCGCATTGGCGAATCCATTCCAGAACGTCGTCGCCCCACTGCCAGCAATACTTCAAAGTCAAATAGTGTTCTGAGAGTTGAATCGCCAAATCCATGCGATGGCGGTCAAGTTCCATTTCCATGGCCGCATCCGGGGGAAGCATGGGGCAGACCAGTAAGTCGTTCTCCACCAACTTCTCAGCCATCCCAACAACCCGATCCATCCGCTTCATTGCTGTATGAGCGTGGATTAGTAATGGCGGCAACTCAAGCAAACGGTCGCCACTGATCTCGACGAACTTTCTGGTTCCAAGTATAGTCACACAGACCTCCGATTCCCGTTCTCTAATGGACTCCATATCGGCGGACGGGTCTGAAAACTGAGTCCATCTGCTTGATTGTACGCCAATGAGGACTTTTTCGTTTCAACCAAGTTAAGGGGCGAAAGTGTAAAAGTACTACTGTTGAATCTTGCCTCGGAAGCCGATTCTTATACGAGGAGGGGAATGAGTGATCCGGCTTTTGGTGATTCTGTTTTTCGTCGCAATTGCACATATTGTTGCCTTCCAACCGAGCGAACCTTTCTATCTGAGTGATGAGACACGCCATTTGATGACTGGCACCTTCTTTTATGATTTGATGATTGGAGGGAATCTTTCCCAGGCAAAGGCCTTCGCATACCAATACTACGGACAATATCCTGCGCTGGGTCTTCTTATCTGGCCGCCCCTATTTCACATGATAGAGGGAGCCTGGATGGTGATGTTTGGGGTGTCTGTTTTGGCGTCCAAGATACTGGTATTATCGTTCCTGGCAATTGCTTGCTTGTTCTGCTATAGGGTCGTCAGACTCACAAATAGTCGTGAGCAGGCACTGCTTTCTACTGCATTAACTGCCTTTGCTCCTATGACATTTGAGCTTTCAGGTCAAGTAATGCTTGAAGTTCCTACTTTGGCGTGGGCGATGGCTTCTATTTATTATTTCATGGTATACCTGCGCAGTGCCAGGACTCGCCATCTAGTGATTGCATCGGCGGCGGCCGTTACTGCGGCGATGACTAAATACGATGTTTACTATTTGCTGATCCTGTTTCCATTGTTGCTGATTGGGAACAATCCCAAACAAGTGCTGAAGCGCAAGCAGGTATGGATAGTTGTCTTGTTGTCAATTGCAGCTGTATTCCCCATGGCTTACTTGACGGCCAAGGAGGTGGGTGCCATTCATTTGCATAGCCTTCAAGTGAATGGTGGCCCTGTGGTTTACGCCAACTGGCTCTATTATTTATTCCAACTCCCAAATCAATTAGGTTGGCCTACTGTTGTTGCCTCCTTTATTGGGATTGGAGCTTGCATTAAGCAAGGAGGGATGACAAGAATGCGTCCTCACCTTGCGATCATTGTTGCCACCTACCTGGCATTTGCCTCAATTGGAGAACAGGAGCTTAGGCACACAATTTATTGGATACCTGCCTGGGCCGCATTCGCTGGCGAAGGAATTCGATATCTTGTTCGGCCGTTAACCCTTCGCCGACGTGATTGGGTGCAGGCTGGCTTTGCTGCTGCGACTTTGCTGATTGCGGTGACAGCCCCTCGACTATATGTCCGCGGTTATGAATCAGCCGCGCAATTTGTCTTGCAGCATGGAGGCAGCGAGAAGGTACTATTCGATGGCTATCTCAATGGAAATTTCATCTTCCAAATGAGGAGATACGACCCGGATCGAAAGAGCACTGTACTTCGCGCAGATAAGGTCCTTTACCATACTGTCAGCGGCTATATCGCTGTTGGATATGAGGAGTATGTGCATACGGATGCCGAAATCCTGGCGGTGATGGCAAGAAACAGTTCGCGCTATATTGTGGTGGAATCCCGGAGTTACAATCCTGGTTTGAAAATAGCGAATCGAATGCGGGAACTACTGCACTCCGATACTGAGCGCTTTCGACGAGTTGCTGTCATTCCGATCGACACGAACTTCAGCAATGTGTCTGGGGCTCAAATTGAGATTTTCGAACAGTCCTTTACGCAGGGCAAGATATCTTTTACCTCGGAACCTCTATAAGCAAGAAGTCCCTTACAAAAGAACTGTTCCCATGCGTTACCATGACTGGAATAACGTTCCGCTGCGACTTCTATCTTTTATGATGATTCAAAGACGACTTTTTCCATTTCTTCTGATTGCATGCCCTCTGATGGCCGCTGTAGACGACTGGCCCCGCTGGCGTGGGCCCGAAGATAATGGGATGGCACGGGGCAAGGCAGCGGTGCAATGGAACGATCAGAAAAATATTGCCTGGAAGACTAACATCCCAGGAAGAGGCTTCTCGTCACCGGTGCTGTGGGGAGACAAGATATTCCTTACAAACGCTATTCCGACACCAAAAGAGAAGACAGAAAAGCCAGCAGAAGCAGGGAGACAAGGTGGTCGAGGACCTGGTGGTGGGGCTGGTGCTGGGACTGAACATAAGTTCACGGTAATGGCCATTGACCGTCGAACTGGAAAAACAATTTGGGAGCAAGTGGCAATAGTTGCCACACCCAAAGAAGGTTATCACCAACGCTACGGGAGCTACGCATCGAATAGCCCGGTAACGGACGGGAAATATCTGTGGGCCTCGTTTGGCTCCAGAGGGGTTTATTGCTACGACCTGAACGGGAAACTGATTTGGAAGCGGGACGATTTCCAGGAAGCGAAAATGCGGCTTCAATTTGGAGAAGGAACGGCAACGGTTCTGGATGGAAACAAATTGATTCTGAATTTCGACCAGGAAGGCGGGAAAAGCAATTTGTTGGTACTAGACAAAGCAACTGGCAAAGAACTATGGCGAGCGGCTCGTGAAGAAAGCAGCGGCTGGTCGGCACCTTTGGTTGTTGATTATGAGGGCAAAAAGCAACTGGTGGTGACAGGAACGAACAAGGTTCGTTCCTACGAACTGGAAACTGGCAAAATTGTGTGGGAATGCAAGGGATTGGGCGGCAATGTAATTCCAGCTCCAGTGACGAGCGGCGGAATTGTGTATGTGATGAGCGGCTTCCGGGATCCCAATTTGATGGCCATAAAGCTTGGCAAGACGGGCGACCTTACTGGTACGGATGCAGTTTTGTGGAGCTTAAATCGAGGGACTTCCTACACGCCGTCGCCGGTGCTATTTGAAAATAAGCTCTACTTTGTCACCGATAGCGGAATGATTAGCTGCTTGAATGCCAAGACGGGGGAACCCTATTATCACCAGCAGAGGCTACCGAAGCCCTACAGCTTGAAATCCTCGCCTGTGGGGATCAATGGAAATTTGTACATTTCGACTGAAAATGAAGATGTGGTGGTTGTAAAGATGGGAGAGAAATTCGAGGTAGTTTCCACGAATACGATTCCGGATCAGTCATTCATTGCCACACCTGCGGTATCGGATGGAGTTATCTACCTGCGTAGCGAGACGGGGTTGTACGCAATCAAAGAATAACTTTTGACTCGCCTGGGGAACACTGAAAGACTTTGTACGTATTCACTCCTTATGGATTCTTATCTTTTAAAATGTCTTTGTTTTGCGATGTTGACGACCTCCGTCTTGAGAGCGGAACTAGATGGTTCAATTTCTTCAGTATTGGCGGCTGTGCGATCTTCTTTGCGCGAAAAGCGATCGGATCTGGAAATCGCCAATTTGGTAAAGGGGATTGTCCTCAAAGAGCGGTTGGAAGAAAGGGTTTTGGAACAATTAGAAAGTGAAGGTGCCGGGGTTAAGACCACAGCGGCGCTGGATGATCAGAAAGAGCGGTCAAGAGATCTTCCCCGGCCGGCAGGCGACCTAAAACTTTTTGTTGAACCGCCGATACCTTCAAAACAGCAACAATCTGACTTTATAGAAGCTGCACGGGAAAAGGCTCTTCTGTATAGTGCACAATTACCTAATTTTATTGCTACAGAAAATATCCGCCGACTTGAAAAGCCAAATAATGCCGAGGAATGGAATCAACGGGATTTGTTGAGCGTATCGGTGGCGTACTCAGGAAAAGGTGAGATGTACAAACTTTTATCCATTAATGGAAAATTAACAACCAAGCCCTTAAAAAGTGTGGGTGGATTGAAGTCAAGTGGTGAATTCGGCAGCCTGCTGCGTCTTATCTTCAACAAGGAAGCGGAAGCCAAGTTTCAATGGCAGCACTGGACAAACCTGCACGGCAAGACGGTTCACGTTTATTCCTATCTGATCGACAAGGCTCATTCAAAATACACTATGAACTACGGAATGTTCTTGAAGCGATACAAGGACACTTTTGGAATGAAGGGGTTGATCTATATTGATCCTAAGTCTAACGAGGTTTTCCGCATTACAGTTTCGGCCACGGACATACCATCCAAGTGGCCGATAACACGAACCATCTTCTTTTTGGATTACGAGTATGGCAACGTCGGGGGGCGACAATTTCTATTACCCAGACGAGTAGATGCCCGAATCATAGGAAAAGAGTTGCAGAGACGGAACTTTATTGAGTTCAGCGACTTCCGCAAATTTTCCAGTGAAGCAACCCTTTCCTTCGAACAATAGCCTTCTTACTTGCTACGGCTAAGCTTCCGGAAATAATCGGCGACCGCTTCAGCGTATCCTGCTGGCACTTTGTCAGAAGCTGGCGTTCTTACTTGCCCCTTTGAGGAATCATCCACTTGCCGTCGTAACGACAATTCCAGATGCTCCAAAGTGGGAAGGAACTGAGTTCGGATCTTCTCCAGCAATTCAGGATTACCGCGCAGTTGGTTGGGATCAATGTTGCGAATCTCTTCCAAAATGCGGTCAATCTCTTTGGCCATCTCAGCGGATTCGCCGTCTTTGGTTTGGCCCAGTGCGCGGCGCAATTCGTTAAGGTCTCGTACACCGTCGCGCAATGCACCTTGGATAGCTCCAGGATTGAATTGGACGTCGCCACGGTTCATAGCCGAGAAGCCATCGCCACCGGCGCGATCTCCTCCGGGACCCTGCTGTCGATTTCCAAACGATCCACCACCACCGCCGCCTTGGTTGTTACCACCAGCGCGTTGGCCACCTTGGCCTTGACCTTGGCCTTGACCTTGGCCTTGACCTTGGCCTTGGCCTTGGCCTTGGCCTTGACCTTGACCCTGACCCTGACCTTGACTTTGTGAGGGCGTGATACCGGCTTGCATTGAGGCCATGGACGCCTGTGCTTGTGCGACAGCTTGTGATGCTGATTGGGCAGACTGTTGGGCGGCAGCATTCTGGCCGCTGGCGGCTTGAGTGGCAGCGTCCGCGAGTTGTTGGGCAGCCTGTTGCGCGGCTTCCTGGGCGGCCTGCGGCGACTGAGCGCCAGCTTGGGCAGCCGCGTCCGCGGCCTGTTGCGCGGCTTGGGCGAGTTGTTGAGCAGCCTGTTCCATATTCTGG
>JAYUSZ010000313.1:0-8830 GCA_043755435.1 Bryobacterales bacterium
GATTCCTCATCTTGCACGTTTATGGAAGCCCCGCGTTTCAAAAGCAACTCCACCACCTTGACCTGCCCGCCCAGGGCCGCATCATGCAACGCCGTGGCACCGGTAGCGTTGCGCGCATCCACCTTTGCGCCTTTGCTCAGCAACAATTCAACAGTTTCCACGTGACCCTTCAACGCCGCATCATGCAGCAATGTCGATCCCAATTGCGTCTTCCCATCCGCCTTCGCACCATGCGCCAACAGCAGAGCCACCAACTCCGTTCGCCCTTCCATTACCAACTCTGACATGCGGGCCGGATTCAACGTCACATCCGAACGTCCCAGCAACACTTCCGCGGTCCCCGCCTGGCGAAATCGCAGCGCTTCGTCCAGCGGAGTAGATCCTTCCTTCGATTTCTCATCCGCCCTTACACCGCGCTCCAACAACATTGCCAATACATCAGCATGGCCGCGCCTCGCCGCAATGTGCGTCAAGTAATCTCCACTCTTTGGATTGATACTGGCCCCATCAGCCTGGTGCTCCAAAAGCAGCCGAACCAGTTCTGTTTGTCCTTTCCAAACCGCTTCTTCCAACGCGGAGGCTCCGGTTGTATCGCGCTCATTCACTGCCACGCCTTTGATGCTCAACAGGTACCGCGCCACTTGAACATATCCACGATTCGCTGCCAAATGCAGCACGGTTGACCCTTGTCCATAACGCAGCCGGGCATCGGCACCCTGACTCATCAACAGCTCTACAATTTCCAGCCGATTCGTGATCACCGCATAGTGCAGCGGTGTTGAACCGCCTTCCTTATGCCGCGCGTTCACATCAGCACCCTTGCGAAGCAGGAGCTCCACTACATCCTTGTAGCCACCCCAAGCAGCATCGTGCAAAGGAGTGCCGCCCAACCCATCGCGACCGTTGGGATCAACACCTTTCTTCAAGAGCACCGCCACCGCATTGGCATCCCCAGCGCGCGCGGCAACGTGCAATTCTCCCGCCTGAAGGCCACACAACAAAGTCAATACAAAGAGAAGCCGCATCAACTATTGAGCCTTGCCCCCGCCATACAAAATGGTGCCAGGCCTCGCCCCCGTATGGTTGCCATCCTCAAGCACCACCGTGCCATTCACAATCACATAGTTAATGCCCTTTGCATACTGATGGGGTTTTTCGTAAGTAGCATTGTCAATCACCTTGCCGGCATCAAACACCGTGATATCCGCCCATTGACCGGCCCTAAGCAATCCACGATCAAACACGCCAACCTTCGCCGTGTTAGCCGACGTCATCTTGCGAATCGCCTCTTCCATGGAGATCACTTTTTCATCGCGCACGTAACGGCCCAAAACACGTGGAAACGTCCCGTACCAGCGCGGATGCGGATTGCCTGCGGATAGCGGCCCAGTTGTAGCCACAGCAGAACCGTCAGAGCCGATTGATACAAATGGCTGCTTCATCGCATACCGCATGTCTTCCTCAGAATGATGAAAGTAAACTGTAGGAACCGAGGCGCTGTTCTGAATGAGTAACTCGAATAGAATGTCAACAGGCGGCTTGTTCAAGGCAGTAATTACTTCATTCATCCTGCGTCCTTCAAATTTCTTATAAGCAGGGTTAGACAAACTGACTAACAGCATTCCTTCCCATGATCCTGTAGCCGTGTAGTGGTTATACCAGTTCGTTCCCGGAATGCCATGCAGTACTTCACTCTCAAGCCTCGCCCGCAATGCCGGATCTTTCAATCGTCCAATCAGCGCTTGCGGTCCGCCCTCGTGTGCCCACGGAGGCAAGATCGAGGAAAGGTTATTTTGCCCAGCCCGATATGGATAGACATTGGCCTCCACCTGCTGTCCATTGGCCCGCGCATTGGCAAGCAGTCCAATCAATTCAGGCATCTTCCCCCACAACTGCTTCTCCGCAAGCTTCAAATGAATGATGTCAACAGGCACCCCTGCGCGCCTTCCAATCTCCAATGCCTCCGCCACAGATTCAAAAACTCCATGACCTTCCGTGCGCATGTGCGTAGAATAGATGCCACCATAAGGGGCCGCAGCAGTGCACATTGCAACCAGTGTTTCCGTGTCAATCCACGCCCCAGGAGGGCCACTGAGAGAACTAGCAACGCCCAACGCTCCCTGCTCCATCGCCTTGCGCACTTCCCCCCGCATCGCCTCAAGTTCAGCCTTTGTCGGCGGACCTTCCTTCGGCCCGCGCACGTAAGTCCAAATCTGGCTCGACCCCACATACGTACCAACATTCGCCGCAATTCCTTGCTTCTTCAATAACGCAAAGTAACTAGTGAAATCGTTCCAAGGTTGTTTGTCAGTAACTGGGGCTACCGATCCACCTTCACCCAGAATCATCGATGTTACACCTTGGCGAATCATGCTCTGCGCGTTGCCATCGGTCACTAGCGTGTAATCGGAATGGTTGTGAATGTCTACAAAGCCTGGGGCAACCGTCAACCCCGCAGCTTGAATAGTCCGCGTGGTTTTGTCGCGAGAAATCTTCCCCACCGCAACAATCTTCCCGCCACGCACACCAATGTCGCCAATAAACGAAGGATTGCCCGTGCCGTCCACAATGCGGCCCCCGGAAATTACCAGGTCATACGGCTGCGCCCACACAACGCAGGCACAAGCAATTTGAAGGATGGAAAAACGCATGCCTTTAAACTATCCCATTCGCGAGGCATGAAGGGAGCGAAGGTTCCTACTTAATCGTCATCTTGTCTAAGGCATCACCCTCAGCCTTCAATTCCATACTGCCGGCTTTGAAACCATTCAACTCAAGTATGTAGGCGACAATGTCTGTATAACTATCTTTTGGCAACGACCCAGGAGCAGCCGGCGGCATGGTCTTGTTGGCACGATCGTAAAACGCACGGACCGTCTTGCCTTTCCACATTTTCGTAAAGTATTCGCCAGCCAGCGGAGTGCCGAAGGTGCCATTGGTCATAGTGCTGCCATGGCAGACTGCGCAGTTGGAATTGTAGACCGTCTTGCCAGCTGAAACCTGCGCAGCTGTGAACTGTGGAGGAATGCCCCCAGCGGCATTGGTAGCAGGCGGTTCTTCGCTTGGCTGCTGCGCTTTGCTCACTTGCCGAGGTTCCTCCGCCACACCAGTTCCTTCGCCAGTGTAAGTAAAGGCGAGAATAGCGCCCGGATCCTGCATTTTTCTAATAGTCCCACCGTCCAGAGATTCAGCCAATCCACCAGGATCGGTAGCTATGTAAATCGTCTTTTCATCAGGACTGATCGCCGTATCACGAAACCTATTTTCCGATTGAAAGTAACGTGAAAAATGTCCCGCGGCTGCCTTCCCATTTGCAGTAAGTGGTAGAACATAAAGTGACCCGCGCTTCAAAGTGGTCACAAGCAGAACCTTGTCCCACCCTGGAATGCCACCGCTCTTCGACGAATAGTATTCAATGCTGGATGCGCCCACCGTTGGCCAACAAATGAAGTCGATGCCCTTGCAGGCGGGGTCCTTAAAGTTGTAGCCCGTCGGCACCGTAAACATAGTGGCAATCGGTTCAACTATCAACTTCTTGAATGCCGATTCCGACTGTCGCGGCACCGATGGATGAATTGCAAGATCGCTAAACCGCAGTTGCGAACATGGCGTTGTGGCTTCCGCCCAGCGTGCATATTCGAAGGCCTTGTTGTCCCGCTTGCCGGCAATATGCGGCCAACCGTAGTTGGAGCCGCGCTTCAGAATATTCACCTCGTCATCGGTCTTCGGCCCCTGCTCGGACGAGTAAAGTGTGCCGTCCGGACCAAAGTCGATCCCCTGCGGATTCCGATGACCGTAAGTGAAAACATGACTTACAACACCATTCAGCTTTGGATTATCTTTCGGCACAGAACCATCCAGGTTCAACCGCAATGATTTGCCCACATAAGAAACATAATTCTTCGCAATCATTTCCTTCTGCGTCGGCAGCCGTTGCGATTCCACAGCCAGACAGAAATTGCCCAACTGATTATTCCCTTGATCGCCAATCGTAAAATACAACTTCTTATCAGGGCCAAACTTCAAGCGTCCAGCCACGTGGTCATTCCCAGCCGGTAGCCCAGCGATAAGCGTCACCGGATTGGCCAGCGTCCCCGTTGCCTGATTGTAAGTCAGCCGCACGATCTTGCCATAGAAGAAACGGTACGGACTCTTCGGATCGGTAACGCTCGGGTCAGCGCCTAACCTTTCGTCGACGTAAGTATAGCCGACATAGACAAAGTCATTGCCAATGCCCTTGAGTAACTCAGGGTGCAACGCCATTCCTAACAACCCATCCTGCCCACCAGGCGCAGACACTTCGTCAATAGTGATGGCGACGCTGCGCTCACCGCTGGTCGGGTCGATCCGCACTACGCGCTTCCCAGTGCGTTCCGTGACCCAGAGCTTACTATCAGGTCCCCAAGTCAATTCCCAAGGACCCGCGAGCCCAGAGGTTACAACTCTCTTACTAAATTGCTTGGTTCCACGCATAACGGAATCCGGTCCATCCTGCGCCAACGCCAGTCCTAAGAGCGCAAGGCCTACCATTAAAGTCTTTGTCAACATGGAATATCTTATAATCATCTTCAACAAGGATTATAATTCATCGACAGCTGTGACAATTCCCGGATGACGAAAAAATCAAGTGCAGGCCCAGGCCCATCGGCATCGCATCTCATATCGAAAAGAATCGCAGACCTCGGAGATTGGCGAGGAGAAACCCTCAGCAGAATGCGCAAGCTGATTAAGGAAGCGAACCCGGACGTCGTCGAGGAGTGGAAGTGGATGGGCACACCAGTCTGGTCGCACCACGGCATCATCTGCACTGGCGAATCCTACAAGAAAATCGTGAAGCTTACTTTCGCCAAAGGCGCGTCCTTCAAGGATCCGGCGCATCTGTTCAATTCAAGTCTCGATGGAAATGTCCGTCGTGCCATTGACATTCATGAAGGAGAACAAGTTGACGAGTCCGCGTTCAAGTCGCTCGTTCTTCAAGCAATCGCCGTGAACAGTTCTGGTGAGTCGAAACCTAAGAACAAAGTGAAGTAATAAGCCATGACTAATGTCATTGTCGTCCGGTGATTTGAAGAATGATCAGGCCGCAAACACCCATCAATGTGGCTTGAATAAGCACTCCGCGGAGCCATGCGACTGGAAATGAAGCAAACTTCCCAGTTGCACGATTGTGCCAACGAGGCAGCAAGTGGCGCCGAACAGATCGAACGGGAAGCTGATCAGGGTATAGAGAGCAAGCGGAAATTGCAAGACCTGGAAGAATTGGAGCGTTGGCGAAATATCGATATGGAAAATCGGCAGCAGAGCTGTTACAGACAGCGCAACGATGCAACCAACGCCACTGATTCCCAGCAAAAGCCGCGCTCTAGCGTGTGTCATCCATTCTCAAATGCCGAGCATCCAGCATTGGAATTCTGTTCAACGAGTCTGACTAGATAATCTTCTCTTTCTTCGTCACGTTTTTTCCTTGCATGCGTATTAAAGGTGTTTACATCACTAGAATATCTTCTGGTAAACTCTGATTCAATGGCCCGTAAGTCTAAAACCGATGCCCGGGGTGACATGCTTGTTGGCACCCTTGAAATGTTGATACTCCGCACGGTGCTGGCTGCGCCGGCCCATGGGCACACCATCGCACATGTTATTGAAAAGAGTTCCGGGGAGGTTTTACAGGTTGAGCATGGCTCCTTGTATCCGGCGTTGCATCGCTTGGAAGATCAGGGACTGATAAAGGCGTTTTGGGGTACTTCAGAGAGTAATCGCAAAGCTAAGTATTACCGGATCACAACACAAGGCCGGACGTATTTGACGGCGGAAAGAAGCCGGTGGGACAAGTTGGTGCAGGCAGTAGTCAGAGTGTTAGGTCCGGCATAGGAGCATTGCAAATGGGCTGGCTGAAATATTGGGATCGGCGAACGCGCGACCAGGATTTGGCTGAGGAAATTGACTCCTATCTTGCCCACGAAATGGGTGGTGTCCCACTTGGTTTGAAAATCGCGGAAGACATTCTTGCATTCGGCAGAGGCAAAGCTTCAAAGAAATCCACCAACGGACTTCGCCCTTAACTAAGTTGCCGCGCGGACAGCCAAAGTACGCTTTCGGTCGTCCGTAGCTTTTTCCTCGTATACCTAACTGCCCGTAGTAACCATAGTACTTCCCTCCGCTTAATCGGTACTATCGCACACCACTTGAGTATTGTAAGGTAACCCACGCTCCTTTATACTTATCCGGTACTAGCAAAATAGTTATGGAGTAACAAGCCGTCTTTGGTCTGTTTTGGCCAAACTGGGTTCATTTCTTTAGTACTAAGAGTAACCTCGAATTACTACCGTGAAAGATTAAAGCGATGAAGCAAGTAAGTGGAAGCCCAATAAATAGACGAATCAGTACGACCTTTCCAAATGCCCTGTTTGTCGCGTGTCTACTGGCCTGCTTGGGGGCTGGCAGACTTTGGGCGCAACAGCTTGCAACGCCAACTACAGACAAGACCATTCCTGACGAATATAACGGAGACGTTCGTGATTTACCGCGCGCGGAGCGCGCCAAGGCTAGCCCCACAATGGTGGGTTCTATACCACCCGGTACCAAAGACTCGTTGCCGATACGTCAAAACCCTGCAGTCGTTGAGCCCACTGTTTCTCGAGCGCCTATGCCGTCTCCGGGAAATAACTTCGCGGGTTTGAGCTTCAGTCAAACCGTCGTTGGAGGTACAGCTGGCGCTGGTCACCCTTCTGATGACAATGGCGACGTGGGCCGGAATCACTATATCCAAGCCGTAAATTCGTCCTACGCGATCTACAACAAGTCCGGAACCCTGTTGGCGGCGTTCACTGAGGATTCACTGCATAGCGGCACAGGAACTATGTGCGATGGACGCTCTTCCGGTGACCCTATTGTTCTGTACGACGCTTTGGCGGACCGATGGATACTTACTCAGTTTGCCTTTGAACGCGACAGCAGCAACCGGCCAACGGCACCCTTCTTCCAGTGCTTTGCTGTTTCAAAATCAAGCGATCCAGTTGCTGGAGGCTGGTGGCTTTACGCTGTGCGAATGGATAGTGGAACCGGGGGGCAACCGCCCATTGGAAATTTCAACGACTACGGCAAGTTTGGAATTTGGCACGACTGCCTCTATATGGCAGCGAACGAATTTGAGTATCCCATTGCTAATTATACAGGCACACTATTTGCGTCCTTCAGTAAGAGCGATATGTATGCTGGGTTGCCACTAACTGCGGCCTATGGGACATTGCCTGCCTCTGGTCCAGCTTCGATGATTCCCAGTCACTTTGCGGCTAACTCGGCTGGAGCTTTGCCGCCTGCCGGGACTCCTAATTACTTTGTCTCGCAATCCCGATCTACTTTTGCCTTTGAGGTTCGTAAGTTCACAGCCGGTCCAAATTGCGGGGCTGGCGGTTCTTTAAGTGCCCCAATCTATGTTAGTCAAACCCCCTATGCAGTGCCTGTTGGTTCCATAATTCCGCAACCTGATACTACTCGGAGACTCGATAGTATTGGGGACCGCTTAATGCAGCGCGTACAGTACCGGAAAGTGGGTGCCACGGAATCCTTGTGGGTTGTCCACAATGTGGGTGTGGCACCAGTGACGTCACAATGGGCCCAAATCAATGTTACTGGCGGAACTGTTTCAACCACGCCGGTTCAGGAACAAATTTACGCACCGGATTCAAATCTCGCCCGTTGGATGGGCAGCATTGCCGCCGATAGTCAAGGGAATGCCGCGCTAGGTTATAGCACGTCAAGCGCATCGTCGTTCCCTGGCATTGCCTACTCCGGACGGCTGGCAACTGATCCCCTTAACACAATGCCCCAATCGGAAGTGCAACTGGTTGGTGGATTGGGCTCGCAGACACACATCAACCGCTGGGGCGACTACACCGCCATGGTTGTGGACCCGGTGGACGATTGTACTTTTTGGTACACAAACCAATACTATGCAACACCGCAAGATTCCGCTGACCACAATTGGAATACTCGCATTGGCTCCTTCAAATTTTCAACCTGTGTGGCGAAGTCCCCCTCTCTCGGACTCAGTAACTCTCATGTCGGTAACTTCGCTCAAGGACAAATTGGGGCTACTTACACACTTACAGCGAGTAACACGGGGACAGCCTTTCTTCCAGGTCCATTTACGGTGTCGAACTCGATTCCAAGCGGATTGATTGCAACCGGAATGACCGGAGCGGGCTGGACCTGCACTCAGCCAGCAGGTCCATGCACCCGAACTGACTTGCTGCTTAATGGAGCCAGCTTCCCACCCATCACTTTGACGGTGAATGTTCTGTCGAACGCACCTGCTTCATTGGTCAAGTCTGCTCAATTAACTTCAACTTTGGGCACTATTAGCACTGACGATCCGACCTCAATTGGACTCCCAGACTTAACTATTATCAAGGTGCACTCCGGTATCTTCTCGCAGGGATCCGTCGGCAAGACTTATACCGTGACGGTAAGCAACACTGGTGCTGGGGACAAGGCGGCAGCCTCTGTTTCAGTTACTGATGCTCCATCGGCTGGCCTAACAATCACAGCAATGGGTGGCGCTGGTTGGAACTGTACTGTTATTCCAACTTGCACTCGCAGTGATGCTCTGGCTGCGGGTAGTAGCTATCCCCCAATCACAGTTACGGTAAACGTGGCAGCGAATGCTTCTTCGCCGCAATCAAACACTGTCGCAGTGCTTACCACCGCGACGGAGAGTAACACCACTAATAACACCGCCGTTGATACGACTGTTCTGATACGACCAGATTTGACGATTACTAAGACTCATACCGGCAGCTTTTCTCAAGGGTCAAGCGGTAACACTTAC
>JAYUSZ010000314.1:0-3513 GCA_043755435.1 Bryobacterales bacterium
TGCCGGCAGTGCCCTTGCCCTGGTTCAGATCCTCAGCCAGTTTCTTTAACTCAACAATTGTCTTTTTCGATTCATCATACAAGGTGGCATCTTTTAGAAACTTTCCGGCGGTGCCTTTGCCCTGCTGTAGTTCGTCCATGATCTTGTCCATCTTGATCAACGATGCACGTACGTCCTTGGTGGAACTCTGCAGATCATTATAGATGGCTTCATCGTAAAGTAGTTTGCCCATAGTGCCTTTGCCCTCGGCGACCACTTTGGTAATTTTCTGTACATCGGAAACGGCCTTCTGCACTTCAGCCACAACGCTTACTGTGCGCTGGTAAAGGGCATCGTCCACCAGCAGTTTTCCAATGCTGCCCTTGCCTGATTCCACCAAGCCAACAATTTTATCGATGCGTACTGCAATGCCCTGCATGGATTGCAGTGTAGGATAGGCGGCATTTACAAGATCCTGAAATTCTTGAGTGTCCAGGCTTTTCAACTCTCCGCCAGCCGCCACCGGAGTGGCACTCTTGCCTTTGCGGATGTTCATGAACTTTGAGCCCAACAGGTTTTCCGCGCCAACGGAAGCCTGGGAATCAACCGGAATAGATTTCAGCATTGCTTCGTCAATCGCCATGGTGACGCGAATAATGCGCTGCGGAACATTTTCACCGGATAGTTCAATCTTCTTCAGTTTGCCCACTTCAATGCCGTTGAGGCGAACAGGTGAACCTTCGGTCATGGCCGACGAATCGTCCATGTAGGTGAAGACAGTCACGTCATTTGAAAACAGGCTCTTATTGCCTGTGAGGAGAAACACGAGGAACCCGAGTAATGCAAGGGAAATAATCCCAGTGATCCCTACTCTAAGCTTGGCCCAACTTACTTTTTCGGCGGAAGGCATATTGATTGATCAGGCCCTTTGCATGGTGAATTTAGAAACATATGGATCGGTAGACGCCGATAGCTCGTCCTCCGAACCTTCAAATACCAAACGCCCTTCCCGCATGACGAAAAACCTGGTTTGCAAATGCTGCCTTTCGGCGGGGGGAACTTCCAGCACTTTCTCAGTTTGCGGGTTATAGCGGAAAGTTGCAAGCATATGGCCGTCCTGGAAGCGGTGGGTGACAATCATGGAGGCGGTATTGCGCAACTCTCGTTCCTTGATCAGTAGGGCGATAATGCGGTTTGCGGTGATTGGATCAAGGCCAGCCGTTGGGGAATCGTAGAGCACTAGACGGGGCTGAGTGACTGTTGCCCGAGCAATGCCCACACGACGCCGCATGCCACCAGAAAGTTCGCTGGGGAATTTTTCAAGCGTCTGCGGCAATCCCACGAATTGCAGCACTTCCTCAACTCTGCGGTGTACCTCATCGGCTTGCACTATGCCTACTTTCTGGTTGAGAAGCGGATAGGATACGTTTTCTTCAATCGTCATGGAATCAAACAGCCCTCCTTCCTGAAATAGCACGCCAGCTTGAGCGCGCATCTCATACCATTCCTGTTCTTGAAGGTTGGTCACTTCACGGCCGAACATAAAGATACGTCCCGATCCAGCGCGCAACAATCCCACCGCGAGCTTCAATAATACTGTTTTTCCAGATCCTGCTGCGCCAAAAAGGACAATAGTTTCCCCAGCCGCCAGCCGGAATGACACGCGGTCAACAGCAGGGGAATCGTCGCCTTCAAATTGAAGGGAGACATTTTCAAACCGCAGAATTTCTTCGCCTGCCATTGGAGTGTTATGGAGTTGCGATCCAAACGAAGATACGCGTAATGAAGATGTCGATGACAAAGATCCAGACACTGGCGACCACAACTGCTTGCGTAGTTGCGCGTCCTACTCCCTGTGTTCCACCGGTTGTGCGCATTCCGAAAAAGCAGCCAACTGAGGCGATGATATAAGCAAAAATGAATGGCTTCAGAAGGCCTTGGGCTAAATCGTTATATTCCAAAACCTGATAAGAAGACGTCCAGTATTGCGAAGCAGTGGTGAGACGCAACAGAGGTACGCCAATGGTGTATCCGCCAAAAAGGCCAATGAAATCGGCGAGCACAGTAAGCAGCGGCAGCATTACGCAAAGTGCTATTAGCCGTGGTGTGACTAGTTTCTTGATGGGATCAGTGCCAAGCGCTCGCATGGCGTCGATCTGTTCGGTGACTTTCATGGAGCCCAGTTCGCTGGCAATGCCGGAAGCATTTCGGCCAGCTACGAGAAGTGCGGTGAGCACCGGTCCCAGTTCCCGAACCAGCGTCAGCGCAGTGATTTTCCCCACTTCACCAGAAGCGCCGTATTGCGCCAAAGCGCGGGACATTTGAAGAGCCATTACAGCACCACTGAAGAAGCCGATCAGAATAGTGATGGGCAGGCTCCCGACACCGATGGTGTCCATTTGGAGCAGGACATCCTGGCCATAGAAAGGGCGGCGGAACACATTTTGCGTGGCTCTGCCAGCCAAGGCTAAATAGTCTTGAAATGATAGAATTGGCAGCTTCAGGAAGTCGAGCAAACCGAATAATCCTTGAGACTTGATGCTAACACGGGTACGAGGGGTAGCGCGAGAATTGAACGGACGGGCAAATCAAAGCATCCTTCACTCCAACAGAGGTAGGATAATGGAACACTCATGTCCTTGTCACCCGGAGATCACCTGGGACCTTACTCGTTGCTCTCGCCTATTGGCGAAGGCGGGATGGGGGAAGTGTGGAAAGCGCGGGATACACGACTGGATCGACTCGTCGCCATAAAGGTATCGAAGGATCAATTCACCGAACGCTTCGGCCGCGAAGCCCACGCTGTGGCAGCGCTGAACCATCCCAATATTTGTACGCTGCACGACGTTGGACCGAATTACCTGGTGATGGAATTTATTGAAGGCGAGCCCCTCCAAGGCCCAATGCCAGTGGAGAAGGCCGCAGAATATGCCGGACAAATTCTGGACGCCTTGGAAGCTGCGCACCGCAAGGGGATTGTCCATCGTGATTTGAAGCCGGCCAACATCTTACTAACTAGGCAAGGCATCAAGTTATTGGATTTTGGGTTGGCTAAACGTACAGGACCTCTTACAGACGCAGACGCCACCGAAGTTCAAGGAGTAACGCAGACAGGGCAGATTGTTGGCACGTTGCAGTACATGTCTCCCGAACAGTTACAAGGTAAGCCCGCCGATGCGCGTAGCGACATTTTTGCTTTCGGGTGCGTGCTATATGAAATGCTTTCCGGCAAGCGTGCATTTGAAGGACAGAGCAGCGCCACTGTTATCGCTGCGATTCTGGAACGGGAACCCCAGCCCCTAAAACTTACTCCGCCGCTGAATCTCGTAATGCAAACTTGTTTGGCGAAGGACCCTGACCGCCGCTTTCAATCGGCAATTGATCTGAAACGGGCTTTGCATTGGGTGATGGAAAATGGGGTTGGAGGAACTGCGGTTGAACCGCGGAAACCTTCGCGATGGTGGCAAGCTGCGGCAGCGATGTTACTGTTAACTTCCGTCGGACTTGCTGCACTGCTGCTGATGCCTAAACCAG
>JAYUSZ010000315.1:0-8777 GCA_043755435.1 Bryobacterales bacterium
CTTGACGATTATCACTTAGGATTTTAATGCCTTTTTCGGGGGCAGCCATTTGTCCTCAACCTATGCCTAGTGTAACACGGGAGTAATAATGGGCAGCCGGTTCTGATTGGCAAATCAATTCTTTTCAGTTAGTTATATATGTGTGATTGAAAGATGGTGGGCTTGAACGTCGTGGTGACTGGTTAGCTTCGTTCCAACAGGCTAATTGTCCCGTGCCAGGTTGGTGGGGATTGCGAACTAGGTTTTATTGATCCGTTAGCTTCGTTCCAACAGGCTTATTTACCGCTGCCAAGTTTGAATGCCGGTGGGTAGAGGCCTGTAGTGAGTTTGTGTTTATTTCTAAGTTCATATATTAGGATAGCATGACAGTGAGTTGTGTAATAAGTAAGTTGTTTATAATCAGCGCAAATCCTCTGTGACTGCATAGATTTACCCCTGTATTGCACTTGGATAGCCCACTAATCCAAGGTACGACTTTGAAAATTGTTGACAGTGTTTTGAGGCAGCGCATTCAACAATAAACTGAGGTTGAGCAGTATGAAGCTGGGCGCCAACCTTAAAGAGAAGAAAGCTTGGCCAACTGATTTTTATTCAACTGCAGAGGAATCCAGAGACCGCAAGTAAATGGCATATGTTATGGCCTGCGGGAACCGGCACGCCAAACCCGATGGTGCGGAGCAGTTAACCTACCCTCAAAAATGGCGGCTCATCAGCCCGCCGAATGGCGGAAAACGGCGAATTCGGCCTTGGACGGAGAATACAACGAACCGCGATCGCAATGGGAAGGGCTTACAACAATGCTTGCCGGCGGCGGCGGGAAAGGCGGCGTGGTGGAGGGTGCCACGGATGAGTTTGTTTATTTTATCAGCCCGTGGACCAGCGGCCACTAAATAAGCGACTTGCAGGTCCAGGCTGTTCGCTAGGGAGGTCATTTCCAGTCAGCAACGTACAAGTTGGAAACGTTGGAATCTGTTTGAGCATAGTAAAGGTACTTACCATCCTTAGTTGCTGAAATGGTTTGTTGATAGCTGGAGACAACTGGCCAAATTCGCCCGGCAATTCCCGTCTTTCCGGATACAAAATCAAATTGACGAACAGGCGTTCCACTTTTCCAATAAGGCCATCGGCTCGACAAAAACATTATGCAGTTGTTACCCATACTCCAAAACCCCGCCTCCACTTCCTTGAATGCTACTTGCGCTTCCCCGCCTTCCAGGGGCATACGCCACATGTATCTTGGGTCCACGTCATTTTGAAAATAGAGAGTCTTTCCATCTGGAGATTCTATACCTAACACTCCTCTATCCCTTACGGAGATTGCACCCCCGTCACCGTTTGCCCGCTTCTTGAATAAGCGCCTTTTATCGGCGGTTCCTACAAGTAGCGGATTGCTTGATGTGAAGTAAATCCAATTACCATCACTCGACCAAGTTGGATTTTGAGGGCCGAGGGCCGGTTCATGGAGACGCTTCAAACCGCCACCGTCTTTCCGAATCATAAAGATGTCCCACTTAGCGCCGATTCTTGAGGAAAAGACGATCCACTCGCCATCAGGTGACCATCGCGGCTGCTGCACATCGGCCGCTTTCCTACTCGTTATCCTCTGAGGATGATTTCCTTCTCCATCGGACGTCCAAATTTCCCGCCATCCGTTCCTGTCTGAGATGAATAGCAGCTTGTCTCCGCGTGGAGAAATTTGAGGCCAAGCGTCGTATCCAGGAGATCGCACAACCGGAACTGCCTTTGGCTGGAAACTGGGATCAGGATTGGTACTCAACGGAATCCGCCAGATATTGTCGTCTCTCACTGTCTTCTCAAACACCAACTTGGTTTTACCAGATCGATTGACCGACGGCCACATTTCACCTTGCGGCGATTTGCACTCTGTAGAATTTGCGGGAGTATTTGCGATTGTTGCATTTGCGGGCAAGTTGTAAAGACAATAGTAGGTTCCATCTCGTTGGGAGGAGAAGATAACATCCTTTCCATCGGGAGACCAGGCAATCCCGCGGGTCTTACGCCTGTCATTTGTTAATTGAACCGTGGTTCCGGTGGCAGTATCCATGATTTGGAAATCCGCCTCGGATACCGACAAATACCGGGAGAAAGCGATGTGGGAGCCATCCGGGGAAACCGAGCACTCAATGTCTCCGCGAATTCCGGCTGGCGGATGGGTTAACTGTTTCTTAGCCCCTGTGGCAACGTTCACTTCAAATAGTGCAAGGGGCATTTCGGGCTGCTCCCGATCACTCACGATCAGGCTTTTGGAATCTGGCGTCCAGGCAATACAATCCGCAAAGTCGTTGGCTTGGGTTGTAGCCACTTCCGCCGGCCCTTTGCCTTCGGGGGTCGTAACATAAATCTTCCCTTTGTAAGTAACGTCATTAAGAATAAGGAAAGCGATCTGAGTTCCATCCGGCGACCAGGCAGGTTGGTCTCCCTCCATAAGAGGTGTGACCTTGCGTGTTTGCATATCCATTATTTCCAAGCTAGGCGCGCCGAATTGTGGCCGTGCGGAATAGACGATCCGGTTTCCGTCGGATGAAAGAGAGGGCATTACGCGGAGGAAGGGAACGTCGAAAGTTGGAGTTGGTTCCAATACTTTTCGTTCCGTACTTCCCGCCAACAGAAACGAAATAATTCCTAGTGCAGAAAGGCAGATGGAAGCTGTAAGCCAAACGCTGGAAGAACCAAAGTTGATTTTGTGCGCGGCTGGTTGCGGGGTGGCAATTTCCGTTGCAACTTGGTTGTCCGGCAAAACCTCCAGGTTCTTCTTAACCCTTCGGGCGTCCCAAGCATCAACTTCACTTGGGTAGGCGTAAACCCTGGCTAACCTTTGGCGTTCGCTCCGATGAACCGGCATCTGCTGGAATTTCTCCCAATCTTGCACGGTTTGTCTGGTAACACCGAAATGACCGGCAATGGCGTCCCAGCCCTCGAGAGGTTTTTCTTCCTGGCCGTTGCTATTCATTTTTTCCTTGGTACGAGTCTATCCCAAGTAAGCAAAAATTATCTGCATGATAATGCCAAATATTGCCTAACCTCCTTTTTCTTGTCTTGCACATGTTTAGCTGAACATGCAAAATCATCGCACCCCCCATTTTTGGAACAGCGATTACCCCCAAAGTGGAGGCTTAGTAAGGGGGCAACAATTAGTGATACGGAACACGCATTTAACGCTTGTGTGCATTTTGATCCTGATCAACACCGCCAATGCGGAAGTGGATAGATCTCAAGCCACAAATCAGGTCGATTACGAATCCTCAAGAGCAGTTCCAGACTGGCCTGCTACGGCCCCTTGGAATCTACCCGCAAGCAGGAACTCGGCAAGGCGACCTCCCGTTTTCAATCAAACGCCGCCAAATAAGAGCCTATCCAATGAACTCGAAAGCTGCAGCGTGGGCCGGATTGGCCTTCGCGGCAGGGGGTGTTGCTTTGATGGCAACAAACAGTGCTTCATGATCCTTGTTGGGGGATCGATCAGTCTGCTGGGATTAACCCATCGATAAAGTTTAGGAAATCGTACATGAATTGCCCTCACTGCAATGCTGAAGTTCCCGTTGATTCCGTCCTTTGCCCGAGTTGCGGTCGGTCCATCGTCAAGAGCAACTCGTCGGTGGTGCGTCTCGATTTTGGGGGAACTGCCGGCCAGTTGACCGGCTACATGTTGTTGTCGGTCGTCGCGAGTCTGGTCATCGTCCCTCTGGCCTGGGTCAATGTGGCAATACAGCGCTGGTTCTGCAGGAATTTGAAATTCAGCGACGGTAGTACCGCGAGCTTTGCTGGGAAGGGCGGACAAATTGTCGGTTGGTTCATCCTCTACATTGCGATCATCGTTGGATTTCAGGTGTTGAACTTCAAGATTCCAGATAGTGCCATTGGTTCCCGCCTGTTGTTGCTGGCCGGTTACGCTCTGGCCATCACCGGGATTGGCCTAGTTTTGTTGCGTTGGTTTGTCTCGAAGGTGGAACTGAGTATTGGTCCTAAGCTATCGTTCGAGGGGACTTACGGGGAATTCATTGGTTGGTATGCGCTGCTTTTGCTTTCTTTCCTAACTGTGATCGGGTGGGCCTGGGCGAGTGCTGGGATGTACCGCTGGATGGCACGCAGTACGCGCGGCAGCGGGATTCAGTTTGCGTTTCATGGAAAAGGGCATCAACTTCTTTGGCGAACTTTGGTGTGTGGGTTATTGTGCCTGTTCATTATTCCCATTCCCTGGATGATTATCGCGCTTATGCAATGGGTTGTGGAGAACATTACGATGACGCGCAGTGCAGTTGAAAGCGTGGTGGCGGCTTAGATCTTGGAGGTCTGAAAATGAGCATGTCAAAACCCTTCTATATTGGCTCATTACTTGGCTTTCTGCCGGTGATTGCCATTGCAGTATCAGCCAACACTCCTCAGGTGGTTCCGTTTTACGTGGTGTATCTGATCTGTGTGCATTGCCATTTCTGGTACTCGGCTTGGAGTGCAATACAGGATGGCAACGCACGTACCTCGCCAGGAAAAGCAGTTTGGGGTATGTTCATTCCATTCTTCAATATTTATTGGGCTTTCCATATGGTTGGCGGATTTCCCGAGGACTACAACGCCTATTTGGAACGGCATGGACTGGATCATCCAAAAGTAGATGACACGCCATTCGTGATTTTTCCAATTTTGGTGCTTTGCGCGATCATACCATTCCTGGGGGTTTTGGCATTTGCGGCAAACATGATGTTTGTCGTTCCGATGATTATTTCCAGAACTTGTGATGGCGTTAACAAGCTTGATTCACAGATGGCAACTTCTTTGTCTCGAGCCGTAGACCCAATTCCAATGGCAGTAAACCAGGAGAAATACGATGTTTAAGTACATTGCCAGAATGCCCCAGTGTTGCATTATTGCAATCCTAGTCCTTTCCTTTCAGACGACACACTTGCCTTTAGTTCTTGGACAAGGGGTAAGGTCTGGAATAGGAGAACAATTCAGTTTCGGAAAACAGGGGGCTACACTTGATTTGTCACATCTGTTGCGGCTCCAGGAACTTTGTTTAATAGAGCAATCCTGCAAAACCCCAGTTGAAGCAGCAAGATACCGAGGTAGGTTAAGTGAAGCCCAATATGCGGAATCACAAGTTGCAGCAACCTCGCTATTGTCCGTAGTGAATGCTGCATCCTTCGGACGGACGATTGGACCAGGTGCTTGGATAACAATACGAGGCACTGATCTGGCAGGGCTAACTCGAACTTGGACGGCTACGGATTTCAGGGGCAATTTGTTACCCATCGTTTTGAGTGGGACATCGGTAAGGATTGGCAAAACAGACGCCGCCATCTACTATGTAAGTCCGACGCAAATAAATGCTTTGATTCCTTTCGACACCGCGATTGGGCCCACTACTATCACTGTAACTAGTCCAATTGGTCCTCCGGTGTCAACCTCAATCGACGTAGAAAGTTTCTCCCCCGGCTTGTTCATGCTGGCACCCGAGAACTCGAGGTATGTAGCTGCTGTCTTCCCAGATGGTAGTTTGGCAGGCAAGCAAGGGTTATTTGAAGGGAATCAGAGTCTGACGCGTCCACTAAAAGCAGGACAGCGGGTTGCACTTTTCGCCACAGGGTTAGGAACGACGAATCCGCCTATTCCCCCAGGACAGAATTTCTCGGATGCCAGACTAATGAACGGTATCGACTTCTTCCACGTTACGGTAGGGGGAAAGGAGGCATCTGTAGAGTTTGTTGGAGCTGTGTCTCCTGGGTTGTATCAGATCAACATCGTTGCTCCCGTCCTGATCAGCGGCGATTATGCGGTGACCATTGAATACGGTAGTTTTCGTTCTCAATCCGGTGCCATGATTACGATTCAAGGCGATCCTGCCTTGTCTCAGCTTCAGACTTCACCAACTCCCTTTTCTATGGAGGCCTACACCACCAGTCTGGCTCCGTCGACGCAATCACTACAGTTGGTATCCACTGGCGAGGACTTTTCTTTTTCTCTCCAAAGCTCGGCCTCTTGGTTGCAATTCGATTCTTTGAATAGGAGGACTCCAGCAATCGTGCGTGTGTCTGTGGACGGGCGAAGTTTAACCCCGGGTGTTTACAGCGAGCAAATCACAGTGCTCGCACCTGGTACAGCCAGCCCTAGCACAACAATCCCAGTCAAACTTACAGTGAGCAATACGCCGCAGATAGAGGTGCCGAGGAATAATTTGGCCTATAAGCTTGTCACTGGCTATCAAAGCTTAACTACCCTTCTCAATGTAATATCAGAAGCTGGCCCCGTGGATTTCACGATTTCAAAAACTGGGGGCGATACTTGGCTTTCTGTTCCACTTGGAGGCAGGACTCCCGCAGCGATCCGGATCTCCTTGAATTCGGAGACAAGAAGTCCCGGAACCCTGACTGGTGGAATCCGAATTACACCAGCGGGTGGCGGCACTCCACGTGACGTCACTATTTCATTAACAATTGTCCCAACTGCTGCGGCAAGTGGCCCTCCTCAAATAGTCGCTCTAGACGAAGACGAAGTACTATGGGGCCGAAGCGGGTCTTTCGGATTCTTCGGCCAGAATCTGGACGGTGCAACCACAGTGAGAGTTAATCCTCCTACGGGGATAACCGTGGACTCGGTAAAGAGTGCGAATTCGGGAAGAGTGAATTTGAACTTCGCAGTTGCCAACAATGCAAGCGAAGGCATTCACACAATTTCTGTCACCACACCACGTGGAGTTTCAGACGCGTTCCCTATTTCGATTCGGCGGGGAAAACCTCAAATTAAAGACTTCAAGCCAACAATAGTCAATCCTGGCCGCTTCTATAGTACAGACGGCTTCAGCGGCTCTCTTGGTGCCATGTCATTTGGATTAGGGGGCGTGGACTTGCAAGGCATAACTGATTTTGTGGTTGATCCATCGGATGGAGTGGAACCATTGTGGTCGATTGCTACAACCTCGCCAACAAGTGTTTCAGGCACCATGACAGTGGCGTCGAACGCGAAACCTGGGATTAGACGATTGAGCATTATCACAGCCGGCGGAAAGTCCAATGAATTGCCTTTTGAGGTTCGCGCCGCTTCTCCGAATGCACCCTCGATTGCAAACTTGACACTCACTTCGACGTATATCTCTGACCCGCCTAATCGATTTAGCCCTGCTGCTGTCAATTATTCCGGGAAACTTGATTTTGTCGACCTAGACGGTGATATCACTGTCGGCTCAAAGTTAATTCTAATGGCAGATACCGGGAATGGAAGCGCATGGAGATATCTTGTAATTGATGACGGAAGTTATCTGGAGCAGAAAGGTAAGGCTTCGGGAACAATCAGGTTTTCGTTTCAGAAGACTTTCAGCTTTTTTTATAACCAGCTCACGGGAACAGTGCCGATCTTATGTATGATCCAGGACGGGGCGGGGAATCTTAGCAATGTTCTTGAATTCTCAGTGTCCACTTGGCAAGTAGCCGTTTTCTAATTTGGCAAGTGGCGGGGCAGCTTCAGCTAGTAATTCGCGCAGTTTCAAAAATCAATAAAGAAGGAAGTTACCATGTACAAACTCATTTCAGTAGGACTACTCAGTTTGTTGAGCACGGCACAAACTGTTGCACAGCCAACCTTGTTCAAAGACGTAAAACTGCGCTCAAGCCGCAGTGCAACGGACCGGCGGCTGGTGGACAAGTCGGCCACCTTGTCATTTGATGACGGCGCTAAACAACTAATTGTGAAGTCATCCGGCAAACCGGTAACGATCGCTTATGGTGATGTGAGCAAAGGCATCTTCGACGTCACCACTCACATGCGAGGTGGCGTACTCGGTCAATTGATGGGAGGTGTCACCGGAGTACTTGTACAAGCCAAACACGTGAACGACTACTGGCTCTTTATAGAACAGAAGGATGGCTCCCATACTGTTTTGGAAATCCCAAAGGAGATCGCGCCGGCAGTGATTGAAAAAGCCAAATCTTTGTTTGGCGAAAAAATATCTGAATACGAGACGAAGCAGGGCGACAAGGTAGAAAAGGAAACGCTCAAGGACCTTCAATCAAAGCACTCATTGAAATTGGCAAAAAAGGAGCATCCAATGCCGGAATTGAAACCGGGCAAAGCGTTGGTGGTTGTAGTTTGTCCTCCTTTGGCGGCAAGAAATTCAGGTCACGGCAATCAATATAAACTGCATGCCAACGACAAAGTTGTGGCGGTGAACATGATGGGTAGCTATAGTTTCGCGTACCTCGATCCAGGGGAATACATGCTGGCTTCGCAGACCGAAAATGCCAATGGATTGAAGACTAATCTTGAAGCGGGCAAGGGTTACTACTTCCTGCAAAACACATTCATGGGTGCGTGGAAAGCGCGCACCAGTTTGTCGCAACAGAGTATGGAAATTGTGCTGCACGAAATGAGCGGAGCCGCTTATGCAGATTGGAAGCGCCAATGAATCCGAAGGAAGCTTTCGGAGCGGGATTATTTGCAGGTGCTTTGACCGGGATGATCGCTGGATATAGGGGCGGGAAATTGGGCCTGCCTGGCTTCGCCATTTTCCTTCTGACGGTTGCCCCGATTAAGCCTGGCGGTAGCAAGGTAGTCGCGATGGTTGGATTTGCGGTTGCTGCGGCTTTTTGCATCGTGATTTTCCGTAGATAAACTTTCAGCGATTTTACTTCGGTGCCGACAAGAACAATACCAGCCTCGTAGCGGTCGTCCAGGAAGTAATTGTGCCCAGCTTGACGATTATCACTTAGGATTTTAATGCCTTTTTCGGGGGCAGCCATTTGTCCTCAACCTATGCCTAGTGTAACACG
>JAYUSZ010000316.1:0-54755 GCA_043755435.1 Bryobacterales bacterium
CATCCCCCGTTACCAGCGCGCGGCAATCCTCGGAATCGGCCTTTTCGGCACCGCTCCCGAACTTCGTGAAGTATTCCAGCAGGAAGCCTGTTTCTGTGCAACAGGCTGCTGTTCGGGCGGTGCTGCCCGGCAATTCGGGGAACTTGCCGCAACCACTCCAGTAACTGGTCGAAGTACAGAAGGAGTCGCATTGCACGCGGCTCGGCCCGGTCATTCTAATGTCATAGATGGGAATAACATTTCCTTACTTTCAATCCGCTTAGCAAGCCCTCTGGCTAGTACCGTCTCAATGGCTACGGTTTTGGATGCGCTGAACTGGCTATTGGTGGAAAAAGCGCCAATTGGAATGGTGGTCCTCAGCCTTGAATCCGATGAAGTTTTCTGCGGCCCATGCGAAGGCGTCAACGTAGCCAACCGAGCAATGGCAAGCTATGTCCGTCAACTAAAAGCCCAAGGCATCCGCGTCTTCGCGCCAAACCTCGGCCAACGAATTCGCGGTGTTCCCGCTTGCCTTCCAGGCGTTGAAACCTTCCCAGCTTCATTAGATCTGCCCGGCCTTTCCGGCGAAGTCAAACCTCTTGGCTATATCGCTAGTGGCATGTCATCCATCACTACTTTCGCCTCCGCTCTAGCCCCTCCCGCCGGGTGGGCAGTTGGCGATGGAATTCCCCTTCAGGTCTCACAGTTGGAACTCAGTAAGCCAGTTACCTTCCCTGGTGAAACAGGGCACTTAGTATCTTCGGTTTATGCTTTCCGCAATTTTGGTACTGAGTACCTTCGCCTATCGGTGCAAGGAATGTTGTATCATCTTACAAAAGGTTCAATCCCCACATACGTACTGCATCTCTCCCAAGTCAGTTCCTGTAGTTTAAGCGAATTGTCTCAAGGCCATACAAAGAGCCGGTAGAAGATCTAACGTATCAAACTAGGAACCATTTTCGGAGGAAGTATGAAAAAGTACAACAGGCTAGCAGCAGCCTTGACTGTTATTTCCGTTGCCATGTTCCCATTGGCAGCGCAAACCGACCAGCCGCAGCCAATTCCAAGTTTCCTGCAGGGTCTCCCCCAACAACTACTTGACAGTAAACCTCTGCAGAGGTTCTTGCATAATTTCTACTTGCGAGCCAACCCAGACGGATCATTCCCAGAAGCACCAGGAAAACGCCTTCTACCGCAGATGTCTGCTCTTCCTACCTCTACATACGTTCTGAATTCCCGATGGACGAGCCTTGGACCGCAGCCCATCTCCAATGGACAAATCGGGAACGTACTCACCAACCGTACTATAAGTGGCCGTGTTGCTTCCCTCGCAGTACACCCCACGGATACAAATCGCTGGCTTGTTGGCAGCGCCAATGGCGGAGTTTGGGAAACCAAGGACGGGGGTGTCAACTTCGTTGCGCTTACTGACTCGGCTGCCTCCATGGCCATCGGCGCAATCGCATACGCTCCTAGCAACCCCAACATCATCTATCTAGGCACTGGGGAAGCAACCTTCTCCGGGTCTTCCTTTGGTGGCGAAGGTGTGCTCAAATCCATCGACGGCGGCGTGAACTGGCAACAACTCGCCACCGCGCCAGTTATCCCAGGTACAGCGTTTTCGGCAATAAGAGTGGATCCTTCCAATGCCAACATTCTGGTGGCCGCTACTTCTTTGGGAATATATGGACGTGCCGCCGTCCGCCCTCCAGGGAATGGAGCGCGAGGACTGTGGCGTTCCACAGATGGTGGGGTCAGTTGGTCCCAGCGGCTTACTTCTGATGGCATTTCTATATCGCCAAATCCAGCCAATTTCCAACAACAATACGCCGGACTCGGCTTTGGAACCAATGTGACGACCGCCGTCCAACGCTCCACAGACGGCGGCGTCACCTGGACGACTGCGCCCGGTCCGTGGACCAGTTTGGCTGGTAACACAGATCGCACTGAAGTGGTTGTTTCACCTTCCAATCCTAACCGCGTTTACGCCGCAGTCAGTAATTCTTCGACGGCCGGTATGTTTGGTCTTTGGACGACTGCAAACGCCTGGGATCCAACGCCAACTTGGACACAAATCAGTTTGGCTCCCACTGATGACGGCACCGGAACAAGAGGTCCTTGCGCCTTCGACAAGGCTTTCAACAGCGTAAGCCCTCAGTGCTGGTACAACATGAGTCTTACGGTGAAGCCTACCGACGAAAACATTCTTTTCTTCGGAGGGATCCCAGTTTGGCGCTATACCCTCAACACAAACACCTGGGTGGAGGTCAGCCAAACCGCATCGCCAGCAAATCGCAACGACGGCATCCACGTTGATCAACACGCTTCCGCCTGGGCGGGTAGCCGCCTGATCATGGGCAATGATGGGGGCGTTTGGAGCAGTAGTACTGACGGAACGGGTCCCTGGACCACCCATAACGCGACGCTCGGCACTGTTCAATATTATGAAGGTTCCGCCACACCCGATGGCAGCCGGCTTCTTGGCGGCTCACAGGACAACGGAACCCATCTTCGCACTGCAACCAATATTTGGCCTTTGGTGTTCGGCGGCGACGGTGCTGGCAACATCAACAGTTCAGCCACCAACATCGGGGTTTCCAGCCAGAATCAAAACGTGGCCCGATCCACAAACGGTGGCGCCAGCTTTGTCTCCGTAAGAGGCAACTACGGTGGTGTCGCACCCTTCATCGGTAAGATGCGGGAATGCGCCGCTGCCCCGGGGACTGTCATCCTCAACGGCAGCCGCGTGAACCGGACCACCGATTTCTACGGCGGGCCAGCCGCAACACTCTGGTCCGATGGCGGTTTTATTTTCACACCAGGAAGCGCCGGTGTCGGAATCGCTTTTGGAAACGTATGCTCAACGATTGGGGCAACGCACTCGAACGGTGAAATCCGCATCAGCACAACAGGAGGGCTTCTGCCTGCTGATTTTGTTGAGCGCGATCCAGGTGGTCAGGTTCCCAACCGGCCGGTTTCCACCATCGTCTTCGACCCTAATAACAACACCAAGGTTTGTGTCGGCCTCTCCGGCTTCACCGGTGGCGCTCCAGGCAACGTCTACTGCACCAGCGACTTCACTGTTCCAGTGCCAACTTGGACCAACGTTAGCGTGCCTGTAGATGTATCCGTCAACTCGCTGATTTTTGACCCCACCGTTGCAAACCGCATCTATGCAGGTAGCGATTTTGGGGTCTGGGTCAGTTCAAACGCTGGCGGAACCTGGAGCCACTGGGGTCCGCAGGTTGGTATGCCAAACGTACCTGCCTTCGATTTGGTGGCCCGTGGTGGCAAGCTCTTCGCCTTCACGCACGGCCGTGGCGCTTTCGTACTGTCTAACTTCGACATCAACAACGACACATTCGTGGATTGCGCGGACGTTAACATCATCAGAGCCGCCATGGGAAAACGTACTGGGGACGTTGGCTTTAACGTCCTGGCAGACTTGAATAGCGACAACATAATCAGCATCAAGGATCTCAGCATGCTGACACGTCAATTGCCGGGTGGCACTTCCTGCCCCTAACTTAGCTGCTCATTCTATTAAGGAAAGAAAATGATCAAACAACTATTTTGTACTGCGGTTTTACTCGCCGGAAGCTCGCTCGCCACCTTGGCGGCACCACTTTTAAGCGTTACCCCTAGCGTCAACAATGTCCTAACAGGTAATAGCTTTACGGTTAACATAAACATCGCCTCAGTCGTAGACCTCTTCGGCTGGCAGTTAGACATCGATTTCGGGCCCGCTGGTCTTTTGACAGGCAACAGTATTACCGAAGGGTCCTTCCTTGGTGCTGGCACATCATGGGCACCTGGAACCATAAACAATGGAACCGCCACTATCATCGCTTCGGCGAACAGCCTCTCCGGTCTAACCGGAGTATCTGGCAGTGGTGTTCTGGCACAGATTTCGTTTACCGCAAATTCAATCGGTACCGCGATCATATCCATCAGCAACATTCAACTGCTTGATTCGAACCTGGATTCCATTTTTCCAGATCCTCCTGTCTCCGCTACCGTCAACATAACCAGTGTTGGCATTCCAGAACCGGCTACATTCATGATGCTCGGTATAGGTTTGGCCTTCGTGGCTGCACGCCGCCGCACCTAAATCGTAAACGCTAATTGAAAAAACCGGAGCCTTCGGGCTCCGGTTTTTTATTTTCAACAAAGTGCAGATTCCAGCTTTCGCGGATATTTCATTCCGAACTGAAAACGATATTTTTTACCGATCAAAGTGCACGCCACTCAGGCAAAGTCCACCGCTCAAATCATTAAGAATACGTTGAGCCTAGTTCGGTTCGTTATGATTGAAAACAATTCTGAGCTTGAAGAAAATTTCTTGAGCTCGGAATTGAGCAATTTTCGTCATCGGAATACGCACAAAGCAACGAACCTTCCTTTCAGCCGGGAAACGGCACTCGCAAGTCAGCCAACTAGCGGGATCGCAAACAGTAAGCTATTGCATACTGTAATCCTTTACACTATCAATATGCGGTCTATCCTACACTGGGACGGCGATGCCTTCTTTGCCTCCATTGAACAGGCTGCTGATAAACGCCTGCGCGGACGCCCCGTAGCCATCGGTGGCGACCGGCGCGGTATTGTACTTTCATCCTCCATCGAAGCGCGGCGATTCGGCATCCGTCCAGGAATGACCATGACCCGCGCCCGCCGCCTGTGCCCTCCCCTGCTAGTGCTCCCCGGCCACTTCGATCGCTACGAACAATTTTCCAAACAGATCCTCTGCCTTTGCCAGGAAGAAACACCGCTTGTCGAACCAGCCGGAGTAGGTGCCGCCTGGGCTGACCTCACCGGCATGGAAAAGCTGAAGGGCCGCTCACCAGAGGAAACCGTAGCTCAATTACGCCGCACCGTTTGGGATTGGCTGCGCGTTTCCATCTCCGTCGGCCACGGGGCTAATAAAACGGTTGCCCGCATTGCTTCCCGCCTTCGTAAACCAGGGGCATTGATTCATGTTCCGAAAGGCGAGGAGGCAAATTTTCTGGCCCCGCTACCTGTTAACCTGCTGCCCGGTGTGAATTACAGCATGCGTTCCACGCTGGAGGTGGCAGGGATCCTGCGAGTCGGACAACTGGCCCGGGCACCTCTGGAAATGATTCATACCGCCATGGGCCTGCAGGCTCCACCCAAGGCGGCGATTCTATTGCAACGCCGCGCTCAGGGTGTGGACGAAGATCCTGTCCGTCCTCCCAAAACAGTGGATCCGCAATGGCGCGAAATTCACGAATTTGCTGAAGATGTATGGGATCAACCTCAAATTCTGCGGACACTGAAGACTATGTGTGACCGGCTGATGGGCCGTCTGCGTGCCGCTGATTCAGAAATTCGCCGGCTGACGTTAACTATCACATATACCGATCGCGACGAATCCTACCGCACCGCTTCCCTGCCCGAGCCAACGTGCGTGGAAACAGATTTCTACTCGCATCTGGAACCGACCTTAAAAGCCGCTTGGACACGCCGCGTTAGACTGCGCGCTCTGATGCTCACCGCCGGGACTCTTTACAAAGCATCGCCGCAACTTTCCCTGTTTGCACCGGAAAAGGACCGAGTGAACGCAGCACCCAAAGCCGCATTATCCCGAGCGCTGGACGCCTTGCGATTAGCCTATGGAGAAGACGCAGTGACAACAGCGGACCGATTAGCGGACCTACCACCCACTAATGTTTGATGCTCAATCGCCGGGACTTTTTCCTATTCGTATAACCGCAGTTAGGTTAAAACTACGATTAGCCAGTTGTCCTCAACAGAACGAACCCATTTCAAGACCACCTACCGTCGCAAAGCAAGAGCAGGTTGAAAACTATCCGCTGAGGTGAACCCAATCTCATTACGAGGTCTATTGTTTTCAGGCGGAGTGAAAGGTTTCATCCTGAAAACGGCGGTTGCAAGCCATGGACTACCATGTAACGTCAAGTTCACGAAACCTCCGGGACGGGGGTTCAATTCACTTGCACATCTTCTGTAAGTAGGACATCTTCACCTGAATTGCAGCCCCGGATTTCGCAGGCCGCGCGCACTCATAGTCTCATGCCTTGCCACAAAAGTGAATTTAGAACCGAGAGTAGCTCACCATTCAGGTGACAGCGGGTTTCCACGCAACGATCGGTTGGTACAAGAGTTGATCTCTCCCCGGTGCGACAACTGCTGTTTTTGGTTTCATCAAGTGTGACGATTCTGCCGGCCACGCGCGCAAGCGTTTTCATAACAGGAAAATCCCTGCCATGCCAAAGGAGGCCGTTTCCAACACCAGCCCGCTAACAGCCACCTGCTATCCTGAAGTTTTCATGCTCAGAGTACGTTTTGCCCCATCGCCTACTGGATACCTCCACATCGGTAGCGCTAGAACTTTCATATTCAACTGGATGTATGCGCGCCGGAATGGCGGCACTATGATCTTGCGTATAGACGACACAGACGTCGAACGGAACACCGAAGCCTCGTTGAATTCCATTTTTGATGGACTCACCTGGCTCGGGCTTGGCTGGGATGAACAGTATCGCCAAAGTGAGCGGTTGGACCTCCATCGCCGCCTTGCCCAACAGATCTTCGAGAAAGGCCATGCCTATCGCGATTTCACGCCAGCACAGGCAGTCGCCGTCGATACCGAAGAGAAGAACGAAGGTGGCCAGTGGGTTTCCAATCCCGGTATGCGCGAGCTTAGCCGCCAGGAGAGTGACAAACGCGCTGCAGCAGGAGAACCCTTCGTACTCCGCTTCCGGATTCCTCGAGGACAAGGCCGTACCGTGAAATTTGACGATGGCGTTTACGGTGTGCAGGTAAAGGAAGCCGACGATATTGAAGACTTCGCGCTATTGCGCAGCAATGCAATGCCTACCTACCATATGGCATCCTGCGCCGACGACGCCGACTTGAAAATCAGCCAAATTATCCGCGGGCAGGATCATCTCTCTAACACGTTCAAGCACATCCTGATCTTCGAGGCGCTTGGCGGGGATATCCCAAAATTCGCGCACCTGCCGTTGCTAATCGCTCCCGATGGCGCTAAGCTTTCTAAGCGCAAACATGGCCCGGTGGTTTCTGTCACCACCTACCGGGACCATGGCTTTCTGCCGCACGCCTACGTGAACTTTTTGTGCCTGCTCGGTTGGTCCCCAAAGGACAATCGCGAACAGTTGAGCCGTCAGGAAATTCAGGATGTCTTCAGCTTCGAGGGCGTAAATAGGGCTAACGCTGTAGTTAATTTCACCGAGGAAGATCCTATTGATCCGAAGGCATTGTGGCTAAACGGGCAACACCTGAGGACCATGCCCGTTACCGAGTTGGCCCCACTCGTGAAGCAACGACTGGAAACCGCCGGACTACAGCCCCAGTCTGATCCGGCGCAATTTGAAAGTGTTGTTGATTTGATCCGCGCCAGATACCAGACTCTGAATGATTTTGTAACCAAAGGACTACCCTATTTTGGCGATGAATTTCTCACGGAGCCAGCCGCATTAGCTCGACTGGAAGAACCAGGTGCACGGGATTTGCTGCGAGAACTTGGGGCGCGTCTTGAATCTTCCCAAGATTTTTCAGAACCCGCCATTGAAGCCGAGCTACGAAAGCTCGCCACGGAAAAAGGCGTCAAGGCTGGTGTCTTGATCAACGGTTCGCGTGCCGCACTCACAGGACAAGCTGTTGGACCTGGTGCGTTTCATCTATTCACAGCGATTGGTCGGCAGCGTTCCATCGCAAGGCTGAAGGGAGTTTAACCCATGACGATTCTCGGAATTGGTGCCATTCTAAGCGATGCGTCAGCGGCCTTGGCGCGAGATGGAGTTTTACTTGCAGCGGTGGAACAAAAGAAGATCGCTCGCCGTCTTCGCCCTGGCGAGCTACCGATGGAAGCGATTGAAAGTTGCCTTGAAATTGGTGGTATCCGCGCTTCCGACGTGGATTGTGTAGCGGTTGCCCGACCGGTTACCCGCAACGCACAAACGGAACTATTAGAAGATCTGCGCCATCGCTTCCCCACCGCACGCATCATCGCCGTAGATCATCATTTGGCACACGCCGCTTCGGCCTATTATGCCAGTGGTTTTGAGGATGCAACCGTTCTAACACTGGACCGGTCCGGCGATTTTCGTTGTGGTGCTTTATGGAAGGCTCATGGAACTCAACTAGAAACGGAGAAGGAACTCTATTTCCCCGACTCGCCCGGCGAGTTGTATGGCCGCGTCACGAAGCTTCTGGGATTTGAACCCCGTTCGGACGAGCACAAAGTGCAATGGATGAGTGCTGGTGCAAAGCCGGAGTATCTCAGCAGCCTCGGGGCAACGCTACCTTTGGACAATTCCGGGTGGCCAACCAAGGGACTCCATTCCAATCTGCAATTCCCTTCGCTGAATCCTGAGATCATTGCGGCAAGTTTGCAGGAATTCATTGACCGCACCGTAGTAGCCATGGCAGGTAAAGGAGAGAACCTGTGCGTAGCCGGTGGTCTGTTCTTGAATGCCATGATTGTGGCTGCCCTGGAGCGTTCCGGGAATTTCAAGCATGTGTTTGTACAGCCTGCTGCCGGCAACTCCGGGACAGCACTCGGGGCCCTGTTCTACGCTTGGCACTCGGTTTATGGAGAAAAACGGCGCATCCCAATTGGCAACCTCTGCTTGGGACCGGAGTACAACTCCGAGCAAACAAAGAAAGTGGTAGAAAACTGTAAACTCCGGTTCCGATATCTGGGTACCTCTGCAGAGGCCATTGATTTGGCGATCGCGGACCTCTCGGGAGATCGGATTGTGGCCTGGATGCACGGACGCATGGAATTTGGTCCACGAGCGCTGGGCAACCGCAGCATTCTGGCAAGCCCTGTAAATGCTTACTCTACTGAGAATTTGAATGTATTCATCAAGCATCGAGAACCATTCCGAAAGTTCGCCGCATCTGTCCCAGAGGAAGACGCGGCAAAGTATTTCGAGGTGGGCGAAAACGCTCGATTTCTGGCAACGGTCGGGCGGGTTAAACCCGAGTATAAAGAGCGGTTTGGTGCCGCTGTTCTGGGGGAGAATCAGGTGCGTGTGCATACGGTCCGGCGCGAAGATAATCCGTTGTATTGGAAACTACTCAAATCCGCCGCGAAGCCCTTCGGCGCCCCAGTATTATTCAACACCTCGTTCAATCTGTTTGGCGACCCTCTTGTGTGTTCGCCACGCGACGCTGTTCGGAGTTTCTATTCCTCAGGCATCGATGCAATGTTCATTGGACAATTCTACTTGGACAAATAGGGCACTGATTTAGCCTTCCACCACTATCCTCAGTTGTTGCGCGATATCATCCATGGTTTCTGCCTGTGCGGCCAATTCCACGCTGGCCGAAGCACTCTCCTCAGCGCTGGCGGCGTTGGATTGCGTTACCTTATCCAGTTGCAGAAGTGCGCTCGAAACTTGCTCCATGCCACGAGACTGTTCTTGGCTGCCTTGGTTAACCTCATCGACAAGTACCTTGACCTTAGCGGCACTCTCAGTGATCGAGCGAATCACATCCGCCACCTGGATGAGTTTCATACTACCTTCGTTGGATTTTGCGATAGAGTCTTCAATCAGCGGTGCGGTATCGCGCGCTGCCTGGGCCGAGCGTAGTGCCAGATTCCGGACCTCATCTGCTACTACCGCAAATCCAGCGCCGGCCTCTCCTGCGCGCGCTGCTTCAACCGCTGCGTTCAATGCCAGTATGTTTGTCTGAAAGGCAATTTCATCAATAACCTTGATAATGTTCTCAATCTTGCTGCTGGAAGTCTTGATGCTGGCCATCGAAACAGACATTTCGTCCAGCGCAACATGACTATCCTCAACACGCTTCGACACCATCGCCATTTCATTTGCAGCAGTTCGTGAGTGATCAGCGTTGCGCCGCGTCATGGCGGAAACCTGTTCACTGGAAGCTGAAGTTTGCTCAAGCGAAGCAGCCTGCTGTGATGCACCTTGTGCCAGAGATTGACTTGCTTTCGAGATCTGGGCGACAGCACTAGTAACTTCAGAGGAGCCTTGCGAAATAGACATGATCAGCCCGTGGAGTTGGTTACTAATTCTGGAAATCAGGAAGTAGACGCCAATACCAATACCAATTGTCATTGGAAACAGCCACATGGCCGTTTGTCCGAGCCCAGCCTGTACAGCGGCGTCCACTCTGGTTAGTTTTGAGCGAAGCAGAAACATTCCATGCTTATCCCCCGCCTTCCAACCCTCCATCTGGAACCCGAGCATGTCTTTCCCGTTCTTTGTTGGACTGGACGAAACGTCGCCATGGCAAACCATACAATCGTTGCTGAGCACAATTGGACGTCCATAAACAATTTCATTGGCGCTCTCATCGACTCCAAAATATTCTGTAAGTTTGTCATTTTCCATTAGACTTAGGATGCGCTCCTCGTCATTGCGTGGCGCATTCTTTTGATTCCGCGGGTTTCTTGCTGGAACGCGAAACTCATAGCCTTCTTTTTCGGCCACCTCAGTAATGGAATCCCATGCAGCTACAACGGGCACTGTTTTGTATAAGTTCGTCTTCTTGTAGTCTGAGATGCCAACGGCGCCCGCTTTTAGCTTCTCATCGTCAAACATTCCTGACGTCCGCATTGTGGAAACTGATCTCCGGGCATTCTCTGCACTAAGTATTGTTGCCCGCATAGTGTCACGCATCATCGCGATCCCTTGTTGCCGGATCACCGACCTTTGAATCAGCAAGCCAGCGGTTGCCGTGATGAATACTGACGCGGTAGCGATTGTAACAATTTTGGTGCCTAGGAACATTCTGAAACTCCTAAACACCTTATCGCCCTTAGTTTGTTACATAAGAGAAAATTGTTATTTATGCTTTATAAGCAATCGCCGCGCTGGACGGGCCCGCCAAATGGAGAACTTCAAAACGTTTGAATCCAACTTCTTTGCACCACTTGAAGAAATCCGCTCCAGTGTAATCGAAGGCATCACCAAATTCAATAAGCATGTTTAGCGACATCAATAGCCCAAAAACGTTTTCCCTTCGGGCGTCGTCAATAAGCGCCTCTATTGCGACCAATGCACCTCCTGGCGGCAGAGAGTCGTAGGCTGCCCGGATCAAGTGCATTTTCTTTTCCAGGTTCCAATCGTGAAGAATCATCCCCATGGTAATCAAATCGGCTTTGGGTAGTGGATGTTGAAAGAAGTCTCCGGCAGCCGTACTGATCCTGTCCGTTAGTCCCGCAGCGGCGATGTGTTTTTGGGCGATTGGTGCAACCGGAGGAAGGTCAAAGGAAACACATTGTAGATGCGGGTGGCGTTTGGCGATTTCAACGCAGAGCAGGCCGGTAGCGCCACCAACATCGCAGAGAGTTTTGAAGTTCGAGAAATCGAATTTCTCGGCAAAGGCTTCAAAGTTGATTCGCGAAAGTCCAGTCATTGCTCCCAGAAATTGGTCTAGTTTGGGTAACTCCGCATAGAGTTCTTCAAAAATTCCCTTCTCTCCGTGCTTTACTTCATTCTGAGGTTTCCCGGTAAGCAAAGCCTCCGGCAGGTCGTGCCAATATTTAAAGAGCCGCGCGTTCAGCATTACCAGAATTCCCCCAACGTATCGGGGGCTTTCGCTGTTGAGATACAACGCCCCCGCGGGCGTGTTGAAGTATTTGGACGAAGGACCATCTCCATCGCGATCCAGAAATTTCATAGCCACCAGAGCATCGAAAAAGTCGCTGACAGCACGCGGATGCAACTTAAGTTCGCTACCAAGTTCGGCACCAGTAATCCGGCGATTTCCCAGTTTAGTGAACAGGCCAAATTCAACAGCCGTGAGGAGAACTTTGGAGGACCAGAAGCCGAAGGCAGTCTGAAGTATGGGGCTAGGATCGAGGGGTTTGCTCATGCTTCCGAAATGGTAGCACGTACAAATTACAAGCCACTTTCTAATCCGTTTTCAAGCCTGGTCAAAAGTACACTGCTCTTATCCCGATGGAGAACGGACCAGTGCCCTTCCCCCTCCAGCAGTTCAATTAGCGGGGTTCCTGGCGGGACCAACACGATGTCAACGGCATAGCGTTTCAGTGCCTCCCGCCAACCTGGCTTGCCTTCTGAAATGGTCAAGTAATCAGCACCGACCTTTTCCTGGAAAAAATCGCTGCGACCGTCCATAAAATTCCGCTGTTTGGGATAGTTCACCCACAATAAATAGTCCCCCCATTGGTCGGTTGTGAAGACGCGGTTTGAAGCCAGAGCTCCTGCATAACGCCGAACCACGTCACGGGGAAAATACTTATCCGAGAGGTCCGTTGGATAGCGATCAGCACTAGAGAACAATACGATGGCAGCAAGTCCAACTACGGCCCAAATGCTTATCGGTTGTAGAACGCCAGTAGCCTTGTCTGACATTTCACGGAGCACACCTAACGCTGCCTTCCGGGATTGTCCTTTCGTCAATTCAACCCATAATTCCGTCAATGCAACTCCAATCAGCGGGAGCACTGTAATCACAAACAGCGGGACGTGACGAGCTGAAACCAGTGATCCCATTCCCAGGAACAAAATCCAACCGCACTCCGTCCATTCCTTTCTTGCAAAATGTTTTGCACAAACCATCATCGCCACAAATAGAATGGCCATGAAGTAGTACATTGCCTCGGACCGGAACACGGGTGATTGGTATTCGTTGATGTTATCCATCGCCCATTTGTTATTCAAGAATTTGGAAATATGCTGATACAACGCAATACCGTTTGGATTGAGCAAGGTTACTATGACTGAGAGCACAACCAAGGTTCCATAGCGTTTCACTTTCGGCCAATCTTGATGGAAGAAAGCCCCTCCAGCCAGAATCCCCATCAGGGCGATCATTACTGGAAAACCGCTGTGCAAATTTGCCCAGGCAGCCATCATTGGTAGCATCAACCAGAGACGCCAGGAAGGCGCTTCGCGGTCCCGGGCAATCAGATAATTTCCACAGGCAAGGAACAACAGAGTGAACAAGTGAGGCCGGGCATGATAGTGAATTGCCGCTGCATTGCACCCCAACATGACCAGCAAAATTGCGATGAGCCCATTGGCCCCGCGGCGCACCATATCGCGGGCCACAATCACCTGGTATAGCGCAATGATTACGCCGCACAACAGCACAATACCCTTCAATCCAGCCCAACGGTTCAACAGAGCAAAAATCAATCCCGTGCCCCATTGGAAAGCGAACCAGCGCTCACCAGGCAATGTGAAGGAAAAAGGATCAGTTTTCGGGACCTGCCCGTTGTCCAAAATGTAATCCCCAACGCGAGTATGCAACGCTGTATCGCCGTCCCACAGCAGCCGTTCCCAACCGGTTGGATCTGCTAGAAATAGCCAGAACAGAAGGATTAGAAAAAAGAAGTCCGTTAATGATGGGGTGATGTAGCTGGATAGGGATCTGGATGGAGTGGTCATGGCGAATGAATGCTCGTCATGGGTTCTATCGTCAGATTGGGAAAAAGTCCTTAACTGGGGAAATTGATTGAATGAACTCTGCTAGTCAACAGAAGAATGATCATGCCATTGAATATCAAGAATGAGCACGCCTTCTTGAATCCAGTGTCGTTCAACTTCACAGACAAAGCCAGCGCTTCTTGTTGGTGAAGCTGGTGATGGGAATAGGAGGTCAATGCGCCATGGAATCCCCCGCGCTGATTGAGTTTGAATTGAATCCGACGCAATCCTAAAGTGTCCGTGGGTAGCTTCGTGTTCGCTACGTTGGTGACAGACTCGGCCCGACCCTTCTATCTTGACGGCTGGGCGAGCTAATCAAGTTCGGGGGAATAGAGATCAAGCCTGTTTTGTGGCGTAGGGTCAATTGGCAAAGGCGGCTTATCGCGATTTCGGGTAAGGCCAGCGGCCATGCGGCAAATTTGAATTTCGGAGGTTGTTTCGCTGGCGGCAGAAACCGGGGAACCGCTACTTTATAAAGGACTCAATTTCACGGCCACCGATATTAGGCCTGCCTGACTGTTGCTATTTCCAACAGCATAGAACTTTTCCGTTATTACCCTATGACATACCAACTTCCATCCGATAAGGTTTCAGTTGGAAGCGAGTTGAGGAAGAGTGTAATGATAAATTGGATTAATCGGCAAGCGCTAAGTAAACAAATATCGGCAATTTGCTCCTTGTTTGGATTGCCAATAGCCACGGCTCTATATGTTATTGTCTCTGCCTATACTCAAAACCTGAACGTCGCACATTTGGAACAGGCTGGGAATGCTTACGAAAAATCCTTGGTGCGGTTGCTTGAGCAGATTCCGGTTCATGGGACATTGCTGTGCAAATATCTGAAGGGCAATAAGGAAGTGCGGAATCAATTGACGCAATCTCAGACCAGGATCGATCAGGCGCTGGAGGGTTTGCGGATAGTGGATGCGAAGTTTGGGGTGGATCTTCAATTTACTATAGAGGGTTTAACAAAAAGAAAGAGAGAGCATTTCCAATTTCAAACCGTCCAGGGTGAATGGGAGACGTTGAAACGTGAATTGGATAAACTTACCCTTGAAGCAGCAGAAAAGCAGCACACTCACCTAATAGCCGATATCCGAGCCATGATCGTCCATGCTGGCGACACATCCGGTTTGATTCTGGATCCAGATCTGGACAGTTATTACTTGATGGATTCAACTCTAATCGCTTTGCCGCAGACGCAAGATCGTCTTGTAGGTATTCTGACTGCGGGTGAAGCACTCTTAAGCGGAAAACCAGTCACAGAAACGCTGCGGATTCAATTTGCAGTGCAAATGGCACTGCTTAAGGAAAGCGATTTCGACCGGAATACCTCAAACCTGCAAACGAGTTTGAACGAAGATAAAAATTTCTACGGCATCAGCGACACCCTGCAAAAAGCACTCCCACCTGTTACGAAGGAATATGCGGAAACAACACAAAACCTGCTCGCAATGATGGCTAAGATGGCTGAGCCTCTTGGTGCCGCGCAAGTTGGTACCGCGCAAGTTCAATTAAGCGAGTTTCTCAATGCATTGGACCGGGCCAGTCAAGCCAGCTTCAAGTTATGGGATGTGTCAGTTTTGGAACTGGATCATCTGCTAGACAAGCGAATTGAGCACTACTCTCGTTTGAGGTTGGGTGCGCTGCTAGTGACGATTTTTATGTTGGTGATTTCCTGTCTATTTGCATATTGTGTAACACAAAATATGAATCGTGTTCTAAGCGCAGCCATCGATACTTTGGAGAAAGAGGCAGAGTCAGTCAACAAAGCAGCGCTACAAATCTCCGCCGCGAGTGAATCTCTGGCGCAAGGAGTTTCAGAACATGCTGCTTCGCTTGAAGAAACGTCTGCGGCGAGTCAACAGGTCAACGCCATGACCGATCGAAATTTGGAAAACGTCACTGGAGCCACAGAGTTCGTAAACAAAACACAAGAGCAATTCAAAGAGGCCAATCAATGTATTGACGACATAGTACGCACTAGAAAGGACAGCTCCGCTTCAAGCCAAAAAATTTCAACCATTATTAGAGTGATTGACCAAATCGCATTTCAAACTCATATTCTGGCGCTAAACGCCGCGGTTGAAGCCGCTCGTGCTGGTAGCGCCGGAAATGGATTCGCAGTTGTGGCTGAAGAAGTTCGTAACCTTGCTCGCCGATGCTCAGACGCAGCAACGGAAACAGAGATTTTGATAGATGAATCTGTTGAAAAAGGAAAAGCCACCAGAAGCAAAGTCGACAAATTGACCCAAATTGTGCAATCGATTTCTGAAGATTCAGCCCAGATAATGCAGTTGGTAATGGATGTGAGGAATGGTAGTCGGCAACAGGCACAGGGGATTCAACAGATTAGCCAATCGATCACCCATATGGAACAAGCGGTTCAAAGCTCAGCCGCTTGCGCCGAAGAAAGTTCGGCTACTTCTATGGAACTCGCTTCCCAATCAAGCGTGCTGAAAGGAATTGTGTATCAGCTTGCCACAGTGGTTAAGGGAGAGTCGATATAATTATGCATGCGTCTACGGTATTTAACACTCCTTTATCTCTGCTCAGTTGTTGCACCAGCTCAAACCAATCGTAAATTCGATGTCTACGATGCGACAATCCCCCAACTTCAAGAAGCATTAAAAAAGAAGCGAGTTACATCTCGACAATTGGTTGAACAATACTTGATTCGGATTGCAACCTTCGAAGACAAACTGAATGCCACACTTTTTGTAAATTCAAAGGCGCTGGAAGAAGCCGATCTGTTGGACCATGAACGGGCCAGAGGAAAACTTAGAGGACCACTGCACGGCATACCAATCGCCCTGAAAGACAACATCCACACCATCAACATGCCAACCACGGGCGGCGCGCTGGCCTTTGCGGGATACACCCCTTCCTACGAAGCCACCATCACCAGAAATTTGCGTGAAGGAGGAGCAATCATCCTGGCTAAAACCGGGATGACGGAATTGGCAAACTGGGTAGCCGGTGCTCCCACTCCGATGCCAACAAACTATAACGGTCTGGGCGGCTTTGGATTTAATCCATATGATCCGCGTCGGGATCCAAGGGAATCTTCAGATGGTCGCCCGGTCTTGGCAACCGGAGGGTCCAGCTCGGGAATTGGCACAGCTGCTAGTTTCTGGGCGGCTAACGTTGGCACGGAAACTTCCGGGTCGATCCTTAGTCCCGCCAATCAGAATATGCTGGCAGCGATCAAGCCTACCGTTGGTCGCATAAGCCGCTATGGCGTTATTCCTATCACGGCAGATCAAGATACTGCCGGGCCCATGGCAACTTCAGTTGCGGGCGCAGCTATTCTTCTCGGCGTGCTGGAAGGAGCAAAGCCAGACCCCAATGATCCGGCTACCACCAGATGCACGCCGCCGCCTGGGCATGACTATACAAAATTCCTAGTCAAGACCGGCCTGAAAGGAGCGCGTATCGGCATTCCTCGATCCATGTTCTATGACAAGATGATGAAAGCCGCTGCGGGAGTTGCATTCGAGTTTTTGTTCACCACCGATAACAATCTTCGCGATCAGCAGAAGGGGAAGTCCGGTAGAGAAGCATGTCGTGATTTCCCCCAACCACGTTTCCAGCAGAGACTCCGACGTTCGTCCATCTTTTGCTGCTATGCCAATTCAGCGATTCTTGCACGACACCTTCTGGCGTTTTGAAACATGATAATGTATTTTATCGTGCTCAAATGCAAGGCCCCCGAAAACCACCTTTTCTTACCAGTTGTCAGAAGTATTTGACATACCGCCGTCAAGATTATTTTGGCTGAGCCCTTGTGTGGCATTGTACCAACGGCTTGCGCTAACTAACTAACCACAGTGCAAACTTTTGCTCCAGAGGTTTCTTGCAAAGTAACAGCCTGTGCTCCAAGTTCACGAGTTATCCGCGCGGTCGGTGTGACGAGGGCAATTCAGATCAAATGGCCCCCTGGTGTTCGTTTGTTCCTTAATGAGCGGCCACTAACCCGCCGGCGCGGCAGGATCTGCAAATGCCGAACGTGCTTCCGTTGCCAATGATGTTTGTGCAGCGGTTGGTGACACTGGCCTGTTCGGCTGGGCTTAGGGTGGCCTTTGAGAAGGGAGTTTCCGTGATAGCGATGCCGCCGCCAGCTGCGGCATGCGCCGTTGTATGGAAGGCTAGCAGGCCTGGACTCAGTGGGAAATTCGTACTACCGGCAAGAGCGGCGCTGTTGGTGCAACTGGTACCCGTAGCGTTGGGCCCGGCGAGCGTATTGAGCAGCTTCACCACAACTGAGTTGGGGCGGACGCCGGTTAGGGTATTGCTGACCAGATCGTTGTTGACAGACAAAGAAACAAGTCCGTTGGGAGTGACAAGACAGGAGCAGCAGGCAACCAACTGTTCGTCGGGTGAGAATGCATAGACGTTGACACAGATGTTTCCGGCGGGTGAGCCGAAGCCGGGTCCATTTGGCGAGGCGCCATTGGCGCCAGTGTTGGTGATGTTGATCACGGAATCGGCGCTAGTCAGGTTGGATGCGTAGCGGACTTGAAACGCGTCATCGAGCGGCGTTCCATCGAAGCGAAGTTCTCCGAGTCCTACGCGGTCGCCGCCGCGAAGTACGCCCGGTTGGCCGAAGTAGTTGGTGGTGAGAGTCATTTGGACGTAACGGGCAACTACTCCATTCAATGGGAAACTTTGGGCAGAGTTGGCGCCGGTTGCCGCGATTACGTTCCAGACTCGATTCATGGTGAAGGTTTGCGCTGGTCCAGTGAAGACCGGACCGGTTGCATCCTGGCTAAACGACAAGGTGAACGTCCTAAGGGAATTGCCGTCGAAATCTACACCGCCGCCGTCGTTGCCATATTGCCAAAGAACAATATTCGCCAGGTTTGTGTTCCTTCCAAGATCCCAGACAAACACCGGAGCAGGATTTGTTCCAAGGTAGTTGCCGGATGAGTTGGTTACCCAGGATGACCATGGAATTCCGCCGCCACCGTGGACGTGGGTGACGGCCTGAGCGGATGCGAGCGTAGCGCCTGCGTTGACTGGCGTGGACAGACCGGAACTGTTAGTCATGTCGGCGGTTGTGGCGCCGATGCTAGTGTCGGTATTGAGGTTCTGACTGCCGACCAGCGTGGGAACTATTATCTGCGCTGAAGCGGTGAAACTAAACAACGATATGGCCAACGGCACAACCCGAAAGATTCTGGGTAAAGTGTTCAAGGATGCGGAGAACTTTTGGGGATACATAAATTTCCTTTTCATCAGCTTCTCAGACTGTTCACTAGCAGCCGTTGCACATAAATCATTTGTGAAGCGAGTAAACAATTCCACATAGGAAGCCTACTGTGAAATGAATTAGAGGGATACTACCCAAATGGCTTCATCCGAAGGAATTAGTACCTTCGCCCTGATTTCATCTGGCTCAATAAGTAGCCCATTTCCATTCAGATAAAAGGTGCTAATGCTTTGGAGGCCTGATAGCCTGTGGAAATAGTACCAGGACTATTTGCATGACCACCGGTTACATATTGTTTCGCGCGGGTTTCTTCACCTAAGCGACAGGCAAATGAAACGCTTCAAGGACAAGATTCACTGCTCTAACAGCGATATTGTTTGAAGTTCAAGTTCGACTCTATAGGAGGCAGGCACAAGCCACTTCAACGCTGAAACTGCCGAAGGCGCGCCGCGACTCCGAGAGGCCGTAGATTCACTAACGGGCTCAGCCTGTGGCACTTGGTGCTCGGGTGGGTCAAAGAGAAAGAACCCAACACGAAGCCCGATAAGGCGCTTTATGTCCAATCCGCCGGAAACGGCATTATCCCAACTCGTTATGCGAACAAGTGACTCAGTTTTAACCAACAAGCGGAGTTCCCTTGGGATTCCGTCACAAGCCATTCCACTTAGATTCTAAAATACTTAACCATAGCCTCCTCCAACCCATCTGCTATCCTGTTCTCGCCATGAACAAACAAGACAAACGCAAAGAAACCTCCCGCCTCAACGCCCTAAAATCCACAGGCCCCAAAACCCCCGAAGGCAAACGCCGCTCTGCCTTCAACTCCGTCACCCATGGCGCATACGCCCGGAACCTCATCCTCCCCGGCGAAGAAGTCGCCGAATTTGAGGAACTCATCCGCGTCCACCTCGAAACCTGGAAACCTGTCAACTTGATCGAAGATATCCTGGTCACTGAAATGGCCAGCACCCTCTGGCGTCTCCGCCGCCAAGCCCCCGCCGAAGCCAGCCTCATCGATATCCAAATTCAACGCATGACCTGCAATGAACTGGAATTCACCAGCCTCAATGCCCACGGAGCCTACGGCATCGCCGTCGCTGGCCTCCAAAGCCACAGTGACGCGCTCAACCAAATCGCCCGCCAAGGCCGCCGTCTATTGTCTCAGTATCAGCAACTGCGTCAGGAAATCCTCACTAACCGTGAACTATTCCCACCAATCACCCCCGGACCCGTCGACCTTCATCCTCAATCAGACCCCAAGCTACAAATGCAATCAACTGAAAATGAAACACCGGATGGCCAGGAACTCGAAACGCAACCAACCGGAAAAATACCCGTTGAAGCAAAGCTAATCATAGTAGCCGAAAACCACATAATCGACCCCCACAGCTCCCTTTACGACGCGCTCCCCCCAATCTTTCGACCCCGCTCTACCGAAAAACCTCTCACTGCGGTGGCCACAACCTAACAATCGTCTCCCTCCATCGGCAAGCATAAGTTGGTCTCCAAAAGGGATACCCAAAATCCTGGTTCACGCCCTGGCGTAAAGATTTCCATCCCTATATCCACAATCAGTTACCGGCAAACCATAGCTCCAACTAAGCCGTTCAATGCTACAGGTCATGTTAAATTTGCAGACATGAAAATAGCGTTTGGCACAAATCGAGTTAACCAATCCGACTCTCCACCCTTCAGCCCATTCAACAAACTCGGTGCTCCCGATGTCGTAGCTGCTAACATGGCCGTCTTCGCCGAAAAATTCTTGGCTGGATGCTTGAAGACAAGCAGCGCGAATTCCTCACCGGCCCCAGCAAACGCGTCATTCTCAACTGCACCCGCCAATGGGGTAAGAGCTGGATGGCCGCGATGGCCTTACTGTTTCATGCTCTTCATCACCCCGATTTGCTGAGTCTCGTCGCCCGTCCAACACTCCGCAAAAGTGCCGAGCTCCTCAAGAAGGTCAAAGACCTCACCTCGCGCATCGGTCTAAGCATTAAGGGCGAATTCGTTGCGGGTTTTCCGGTGTCACAATGCTCGCACCTTCGATCCCAAGCTCTTAAAAGCATTGTTTCCATTGGTGGATTGCATCGCCATTGTGGCGCATCCATAAGCGCCCAAAACCTGCCGCTAGCAACGAAAAGGACCGGGCGATGCGGGGTGGGACTCACTAATTCTGGTGATTCGCAAGTTGTTCGCTAATTAATTTCCTACCTGCATTCGGGCCATTGCAGGGGCTTAGAATTCCCGATTAAGTTAATAATTAAAATGTACTTATAGAGAAACTGCGCACTCCTGATCTCGAATGGAAAAGGGCCCGAGAGTGCTTAAAAACCCATTGCCACTCGTTGTTGACTATGATATGCTCATAACAATTGAGCATAGGAGGCTCATATTATGGACTTCAGCAAACTTACCGAAAAAGTTCAAGAAGGACTCCGCTCCGCACAATCCATTGCCCTCCAAAACTCCCACCAGCAAGTTGACGTGGAGCATTTGTTGCTCGCCTTGCTCAGTCAGGATGGTGGAGTTGCCACATCCCTCTTGCGTCGCTCCGGTGCCGACCCGCAGGCTTTCACCTCTCGCCTCCGTATGGAAATTGAGAAATTACCCAAGGTCTCTTCGTCTACCAACGCTGGCATGGATCAGGTGTATGTCACCAACCGCCTTACAAAAGTTCTGGCTGATGCCGAAGCAGATGCCAAGCGGCTTAAGGATGACTTCGTCAGTGTGGAACACGTACTTGGGGCCATTGCTTCAGACTCAGGTGCCGCAGGCCGCCTACTGAAAGAATCCGGCATTACCAAGAAGTCCCTCGACAAAGCAATTAAGGAAGTTCGTGGCGCACAGCGCGTCACCACGCAAAATCCTGAAGCCACCTACGAGGCTTTGGAGAAGTACGGTCGCGATCTAACCACGATGGCCGCCGACAACAAGCTGGACCCAGTGATTGGCCGCGATGAAGAGATTCGCCGTGTGATTCAAGTTCTAAGCCGCCGCACCAAAAACAATCCAGTATTGATTGGTGAACCGGGCGTTGGGAAAACGGCAATAGCCGAAGGCTTGGCTCAGCGCATTGTGCGTGGGGATGTCCCTGAAGGATTGAAGAACAAGCGAGTAGTTTCTCTCGACATGGGAGCCTTGATTGCCGGTGCGAAATTTCGCGGTGAGTTCGAGGAACGATTAAAGGCAGTTCTTAAAGAAGTGCAGTCGTCAGAAGGTGAAATTATCCTCTTCATCGACGAACTGCATACCGTGGTTGGGGCAGGGAAGGCCGAAGGTGCAATGGATGCCGGCAACCTTTTGAAGCCCATGTTGGCCCGTGGCGAATTGCATTGCATTGGGGCCACCACGCTGGACGAATATCGCAAGCACATTGAAAAAGATCCGGCTTTGGAGCGTCGTTTCCAGCCGGTGTTAGTAGATCAACCAAGCGTGGAAGATACCATTTCCATTCTTCGTGGATTGCGCGAACGTTACGAAGTTCATCACGGAGTGCGCATCAAGGATTCGGCGCTAGTGGCTGCGGCGGTACTTTCAAACCGATACATTTCCGACCGGTTTCTGCCTGATAAGGCGATTGATCTTGTCGACGAATCGGCTGCCAAACTACGCACGGAAATTGATTCACTTCCCTCAGAACTGGATGAAATTCTGCGCCGTAAGATGCAGTTGGAAATTGAACGGGAGGCGTTGAAGAAGGAATCCGATACGGCTTCAAAGGACCGTTTGTTGAAGCTGGAACGCGAGCTTGGGGATTTGACCAGTAGTGCCACAAGTCTGCAGGCCCAGTGGAAGACTGAAAAAGAAGCCGTTGATAGCCTGCGGCAACTGCGCGAGAAAATTGAACACACGCGTGCTTCTGCCACGCAAGCCGAACGTAACTATGATCTGAACAAAGCAGCCGAACTGAAGTATGGCGTTCTCGTCGACCTGGAACGTAAGTTGGCAGCCGAAGAAAAAGCCATCACCGCCTCCGGTGGTGCGCGCATGATCAAAGAAGAAGTGGATGAGGAAGACATCGCTCGTGTTGTCAGCCGTTGGACTGGTGTGCCTCTGTCCAAGATGTTAGAAGGTGAGATGGCCAAGCTGTTGCACCTGGATGTGGAACTTCATAAACGTGTGATTGGCCAGTCGGAAGCAGTGGACGCTGTGGCTGAGGCCGTCTTGCGTGCCCGTTCCGGTTTGAAAGATCCGAACAGGCCCATTGGTAGTTTTATTTTTCTTGGTCCAACAGGTGTTGGCAAGACGGAATTGGCTCGTGCTTTGGCTGAGTATTTGTTTGATGATGAACGGTCGATGATCCGCATCGACATGTCTGAATATCAAGAGAAGCATTCTGTTTCAAGGCTGGTCGGCGCGCCTCCTGGATACGTTGGTTATGACGAAGGTGGACAGTTAACAGAAGCCGTTCGACGAAAGCCCTACTCGGTGATTTTGTTTGATGAAATCGAAAAAGCGCACCATGACGTATTCAATATCATGCTGCAACTTCTAGATGATGGCCGGCTTACTGATGGCCAGGGCCGCACGGTGGATTTCAAGAATACCATCGTCGTGATGACGTCGAACGTTGGCAGCCAGCGCATCCTTGACTACACCGGAGCCTTCGACGGTGATGGCTACGAACGCATGAAGAAGACAGTGATGGAAGAGATGAGGGCTGGTTTCCGTCCGGAATTCTTGAACCGGATCGACGAAATTATCGTGTTCCATGCCTTGAACGAAGAACATCTGAAGCAGATTGTCAAAGTCCAACTGATCGGGCTGCGCAAGCGATTAGAGGAACGCAAGATCAAGGTGGAACTCAGTGAAGCTTCTTTGTCCCACATCGTTCGAATTGGCTACGACCCAACCTACGGCGCTCGACCTCTGAAACGAGCAATACAGAGAGAAATTGAAACTCCTTTGGCCAAACTCATCATCGGCGGTGAGGTGCACGAAGGTGAGACGATCCACATTGATTTAGACGAAGCGAAGGGTTCGTTAACTTTTAACGTCGTTAAACTAAACACGGAACCGGTTTTGGCTGTAGCCTAAATTGCAACTTTAATTGCAACGAAGCATCCAAGTACCAGCGAGGAGAATTTAAATGAGCGAAGTCGAAAAACTAATTACACTTCCAGTACTTCCTTTGAAGAACGCCGTGTTGTTCCCAGGTTTAGCCATGCCGCTTTCCATTGGCCGCAAGCCAACAGTGGCTGCGGTTGAAGCAGCACTGGCCGTGGAAGGTAAGGAAATATTAGTGTTTTCGCAACGGGATGCCTCTGAAGATAATCCGTCGCAAGATACTCTTTTCGGCATTGGGACGCGTGCGGTGGTTCGCCGCATGTCGATGAACCCCGATGGTTCCATGGAAGTGTTGGTCATGGGCGTGGAACGCGTCGCCATGGTGAAGCTTGAAGAGAGCGTTAGCGGATTCCTTGAAGCCCGGGTACGATTATTTTCTGTTCCCGAGGAAAGAGGCACCGAAGTAGAAGCATTGGAACGAGCTCTGCTGGAACTCGCGCAAAGGGCTGTCACCTTGTCACAGCCTGAGGCTGGCCCCGATCTGGGCCGTATGATGGCCAGCACCGAAGATCCATTGCGGATGACCTATTTAATTTCCTCCATGATGAATTTGCCCCTCCCCAAGGAGCAGGCGTTGCTGGAGGCGATGACGCGCGCTGATGCCATGCGGATGTTGCATGGCTATTTATCGCATGAAGTGGAAGTGCTGGAACTGCGCAGTAAAATTCAGAACGATGCACGTTCAGAAATGTCGAAAGAGCAGCGTGAATACATGCTGCGTCAACAATTGCGAGCTATCCAAAATGAACTTGGCGACAAAGATCCTGAGAAAGCCGAAGTTAATTTGTTACGCGAACGGATGGATAAAACCGAGCTGCCCGAAGAAGCCAAGAAGGAAACAGAGCGGGAACTAGGCCGCCTGGAGCGTTTGCCCGCTTCTTCGCCAGATCACCATGTGACTCGTTCCTGGGTTGAATTTGTATTGGATCTGCCTTGGAATACGGCCACGCCCGATCAACTGGACATTGCAGAAGCCAGACGGATTCTAGATGAAGATCACTACGAGATTCGCGAAGTGAAAGAGCGCATTTTGGAGCACCTTAGCGTGTTGAAAACCAATCCAAATGCCAAGGCTCCAATTCTGTGTTTCGTCGGACCTCCCGGAGTGGGTAAGACTTCCCTGGGCCAATCTATTGCAAAAACGCTGGGCCGCAAATTTGAACGGATGAGCCTGGGTGGCTTGCATGACGAGGCGGAACTGCGCGGTCATCGTCGCACTTATATTGGCGCGATGGCAGGTAGATTGATGCAGGCCATGCGGCGTGCGGGTTCGAATAATCCAGTAATCCTGCTGGACGAAGTGGATAAGGTTGGCCGGGATTACCGTGGTGACCCATCTCATGCGCTGCTTGAAGTTCTGGATCCAGAGCAGAACAAAACGTTCCGCGATAATTATCTGGACTTGGCCTTTGATTTGTCTAGGGTGATGTTTATTACAACGGCGAATGCTTTGGACACCATCCCCCGGCCATTGCTGGATCGTATGGAAATCCTGCGGCTCTCCGGTTATAGCGAAGAAGAAAAGGTGGAGATTTCCAAACGCTACCTCATTCCTCGTCAAATGGCGGAGACAGGTCTGAAAGCGGAGCAGTTGCAGTTTTCCGATGAAGCGTTGAAGCGCATTATCTCTGGTTACACAAGGGAAGCAGGGTTGCGCCGCTTTGAACGGGCTATTGGAAAAGTTGCCCGCAAGGTGACGCTGAAATTCGTGGAAGGCCGGACCGAACCGTTCGTGGTGAAGCCGGAAGACCTTTACGAACTGCTTGGACCAGAACAAGTTTCGCAGGAGAAAATGCGCAAAGATTTGCCTCCTGGCGTAGCTACTGGCCTTGCCTGGACTGAAGCCGGCGGTGAAGTTCTTTACGTAGAAGCATCGCTGCTTCCAGATGGTAAGGGGCTAACGCTGACTGGTCAGTTGGGCGATGTAATGAAGGAATCAGTGAGTGCGGCGCAAAGCTACATCTGGGCCCATTCGGAGGATTTGGGCATTGATCCGTCAATGTTCAAGAACTACGGATTGCACGTCCATGTGCCAGCCGGCGCAGTTCCCAAAGATGGACCATCGGCTGGTGTCACCATGGCAACCGCGCTTACCAGTGCGTATACTCGCCATGCCGCTCGCAAAGATACGGCAATGACCGGGGAAATCACTCTTTCTGGATTGGTGCTGCCTATCGGCGGAGTGAAGGAAAAAGTACTTGCAGCGCGCCGGACGGGGATTAAACGGATCATTCTTCCGCGTGCTAACGAAAACGATACGAGGGAAATTCCTGAGTACGTACGCAAGGAAATGACCTTCATTTTCGTGGATCGAGTGGAAGAGGTGCTGGCTGAAATGTTGCCCGCGCTGGCAGAGAAGTTCCGAATGGTTGCGTAAGGTTTTTAAGCTTTTTGAGTGCCTCGGCCCGCGATGACTTGTGGCATCGCGGGCCTTCTTTCCGTCGCGACCTTGCCTCGAAACGGCCAGTCTTAGTCGTCGTCCATTCCCAGCCGCGAGAGTTGAACGCTCTCTACGCCTTCCAATAAATCCAAAGCACTAACCAATTTATGGGCAGAGACGCTATTCTTAAGCCGTAAACGATAGGTTGCTTCAAGAAGCGTGCCACGCTTTCCAGTCCCGAGCGAAGTTAATTCCAACATTTCCAACTGCTCGCCGATCGCCTGACTAACAAGCAATTCCAGGTTCTGATTGGAAACAGCTTTTATGCGCAATGTGTACTCCAGACCGGGTTCCAAGCCTTTGGCTTTGCTGAGGTGCAACAGCAACTCTGCCAACCCCACAACAACGATTCCTATTGCCGCAACCCACAAAGCCTTCGATCCAACGGCCATCCCTACGATGACTGCAAGAATCACATAGGCAGTGTCTTGTGTGTCCCGAACCACAGTTCGGAACCGGACAATAGACAGCGCACCAACTAGACTGAAGGCGCGAGCAACATTGTCGCCGATCACCTGCGTGACCATCGCAATCAATACGCACAATAGGATGAGAGTTCCGGGGAAGGAAGGGCTTAAGTCCGGGTTTGTGCGGGTCTTTTTGTAGACCTGTGCAATGATCCACCCAAAAGCGAGCGCGGCCAAAAGCCGCATCAGCAATTCGAAGGGTGAAACTTGGGGACCGTTTGCGAATGGAGCGGTTAAAAAGTCAAGCATGGATTAGGCTGCTTCAACTGTTGTGGATTGTTGCATTACTCCCAACCCCAGTGTCGCGCAAGCAATCCGGTATTTGGAAGCCGGTTGTGGCTTCAAGGCAAACCGTTTCACGAATTCTTCAAAAAGTACGGGCATCTGTTGGCGGTACTTCAATTCAAGAATCACGCCTCCGATGGCTAGCGGAGTTGGTGCAGCATTCTGAAATTCAATCTCGTCTGTAGGGACTGCTGACACTTGCTCATCTAAGGTTAAGCGGATTGGTCCAGAGGGACTCGTAAGCATTCTCGCAGTACGTTCATAGGAAATCTGACAAACAGGACGGAGTCGGCGTGCCAAGATGCGCCGGTGATACCAATATCCCTGCCAATCAGATTCAGGTTCATCGGTAGCGACCCGGGGCAGGTCGTTGATAGGAATTTGCGCTCGTCTTTTACTGATCAGTCCTCTTGTCTTCAATTTCCGTTCGAGGAAGACTTGAGGACTTTCACCATATCGCCGAATCCTGTATTTTCCTTTTCCGTATGATCCATTCCGTTGCAAGACATCGAAGTCTTCCGTGTCAAGATAAATACTAGTAATAGTGTAAGTGTCGCCTGCATCCCCTTTGCCATTCGGGTCGGCCAGCATGGTTTGTCTTGACCAAGTGCGTATCTCTTCAGCTAGACCCGGACTGACGACATACTTCACCTCGGAGGCGAATTTACTTCCGGCACTTGAACCAAGAGAAGGGGATTGATTCGTTTCCATTGTTCTTAATCCTAATTCCTAATTCCTAATCCTAGAAAGGCGGTGGTCCCGGCATTCCTGCTGGAGCCAAGTCCTTTTCGATCCCAGCACGCAATTGCGCTTCCGTCAGCACCCCGTCTTTGCTCCACGAATCGAACCATTTATTGAAGGCATCTTTGAATTCTTTGTCGCTGACTTTCCCGTCCTTATTGCTGTCCATGGCCGTAACAAACGTTGGTCCTAGCAACATTCCTGGACCGAAGCCACCCGGACCACCTCGACCTCCGCCTGGACCTCCAAATCCTCCATTGGCAGTGCCTTCCGATTTACCAGCTAATTGATCCGCCACAGACTTGGCCCGTGGACCAGCGAAAGCCTTTATCGGTTTACCACCCATCGGGCCACCGGGACCGCCAAATCCACCGCGTCCCCCACCAGGTCCACCAGCAACGCCCGGACTTCCGGGCGCAACCGGACTAGGTCCGCCAGGAGGAGGTTGTGGAGGTGGAGGAGGACCGAATCCGCCCGGTGAAGATTCCCCAGCAATGGACTTATCGAATCGCTTAAGTTTTGCTTCCGATTCGTCCTTTACCGCAGGACGAAGGATTGCAGCAGTTTCCTCAAGTTTTTTGATAATTCGCTCCGGCGCGAAAATAGTATTGTTGTTCTTGGCCAGCAAATCCACGTAGCTCTTCTTGAATGCATCCACTTTGAAAACTCGTTCCAAAAATTTGTTCTGACCCTGCCATGGTTTGTTGATGCTCAGTTCAGCATTGCTTCCTCCGAACTTGCCGAAAGATAGATCAAGATCCCAGGGTAAGAATAAGAACTTGTTTGTTTCCGGATGCAGGTATATATAAAAATTCTGACCCATCGCAAGAATACTATCGCTGTTGGACAACCAAACAGTTGTGGATAGGAATCGAGCAAATTCCTCGATATCGAGATAATCCGCTAACCCTTTTGCGAAATCCTCGTCCGTGGCTTTCGTTACAAATTTGGCGAAATCAATGACGCGACGTTGCTGCTTTTTCGTTAACTTAGTTTTCGGATCATATATCTGATTGTATTTTTCCCAATCGTCGCCAAGATCAAAGAACAAATTTCGGGTAGAAGGTTTAAAGATTGCACCTTTCGATTGTCCAAAATGTTCTTCCGCGAAGGTCTCGTCTATGTCTTCCACTACTGAGTAAAGCCCCAAGTATTTGTCCTGGTGTTTGCCGGGAACGGTGATGTAAACCCTTGCGTAGGCAGTGCGAGGTGAGGGTACCTTAGCATCGCGAAACAGGCCATAGGAAAGTACTTCATTCAAATAACCATCATCGGTTGCACAGCTGTGAAGATTGATTTTTGTAAGCCCGGCAAACTTTTGGCCCTTCGTGAATTTGCTCAGGTCCAACTTCAGGGAGCGCTTGTCGGAACCACGGGACATCATGAAAGTGCTATTGCCCTTGTATCGGATTGCAATATCTTTCAACTGGGTGCCGTCAAAATCAAGGTCGGCATGAACGTATTGGAAATCGATGCCCGACATGGCCGAGGCTCCATTTCGTCCATTTGCACCTTGCATCCCCCCGTTTGGATTGCCACCGCGGCCACCGGGACCTCCTGGTCCGCCGCCAGGACCACCGGGTCCTCCAGGTCCACCCCCAGGACCTCCGGGTCCGCCAGGCATCTGCATTTGGAATGACTTATTTATTCCATCGGTGACATCAGCAGCGCTAAGGCTGCCCGTCTGCTTGCTATCCCATGTAGTAAACCAATCACTACCTAGTTTTGAGAACTCTTCTTTAGAGATTTTTCCATCCTTGTCCTGATCCGCCTTCAAAAAGCCAGGAGCAAGCATCATCGCAGGTCCGAAGCCACCACCTCGGCCGCCGGGACCACCAGGACCTCGCTGACCACCCTTCGGTTCCATTGCCTCCCATTCCGCAGCGGTCCACTTAAGATGGATGGTCCAGATTTTCGTGGTTTGCAACAGCTCTGCCGCCTTGGTGGGGGCTACGGCTGGTGCGGCAAAAAGGGTGATACCAAAGCCTATAATGATGACGACCAGAAGGCCAACAATGGATTTTGCGGGAGTTTTTCCGAGTTTCATATTATGTTGTTACCATAATGTAACCCAAATCCCGTCAGAGTTATCTTGAAGATTTGTAAAGCTGTTCCGTGGCTTTACTTAAGGTCGTATCAAGTTGGTGGGCCTGAAATGCTGATGAATCCTGACCCGCTCTATTCAAAGATTATCGGCTTAACTTGAGACCGGGAGGCGGCACTCGTCGTTTAGTGGCCTGCTCGAATGCAAAACCAAGCCGGATCAGAGTCGGCTCGCTGCAAGCCATGCCAGTGAAACTGACTCCCAGCGGCGCGGGCTTTGGTTCAAATCCCTCAGGAAAAGGAGTCCTTCCTGTATTTGGAATTGTTCCGAAGGGGACGATCACTGTCGGGTATCCGGGTTTTGCTGCGATTGACGCTCCATTGCCCCCAGCGAATAAAATCGCATCCAGTTTGAGAGTTTTCATCACCTCATCGATTCCATGTGTTGCGCTGAGGTGAATGTCTTTCGCCCGGTCGGCTTCGTATCGGGCCTTGTCGGCAATCAAATCGATTTCATCGGAAACATCCAACAGGGATTGTCCATACTTGATGGATCCCGCCTTTGCATGGGCCGTATTCCATTCCCGCAAAGCGGTCAGCGATTTCACTGGTGCTGTGGGTCCCAAAGATTGCAACCAGAGATTGAAATCCCGCTTCATTCCATATTTGAAAACGATGGAACAATCGTCGTCTTTGCCTTTTGCAACCGAGCAAGTGTTCCACAAAGTAAAATTATCTCCAGTCTTAGAATCCAAGACACTCGGAATGTCGGCTGGGTCGACAACGACTGCCCCTTGCTGCTTCAAAATCTCGATTGCTTCGGCCATTACTTTTGCACTGGCTTCTTCCAATCCCCCTCTAGGTTCCTTTGCACCCGGTGGTGTCAATTTGCCGTTGGTAAGCAGTTACGAACCTCTTGATTTAGCCATCATTACGATGGGGGCACGAAGTACGTGGGAAACGCCATGAGGCGCTCCTGATAAAAGAGGATGAGCATCAATCAGGTCCGAGGTCTGAAGCGGCTCTGGGCTACGAATTCGAGGACGGCGGAAATGTGCTCGCGCGTAACATCGAATTGTTCCATCACTTCTTCGACGCTCAGATCTTCGAGGTTTTCAATAACGGTGTCGACGGGCAACCGCGTATCGCGAAACACCCAAGCGCCGCTGACTTTGCCAGGGACGCTCTCCACGGCGGGGCATCGTGACCAATCTAGATTTGGCATGTTGCTTGCCTTCATTTCAGCGTAGCCTTTATTGGTGAGGTTTGCCGGAGGTTGCTTTGGTAATGGTGCTCCTTTGGAATGGATTGTTCATTTGGACTTGCGTCCATTCTGGAATTGCTTCATTGGCAGTGCTTCTCAGTTGTTGCGCGATGAGCGCTACTTGCTTGCCATCTTGTGATGCTGGCAAAGCCATAAGATCTCACCTGAGGGCATGTGCGTCTGTCTTAACCCTCCCCAGCGACTGGCAGCAGGCCGCTTTTGATCCAATTCTTGAAGAAGCTCGCGTAACGTGGCTCTTGCGGTTTCCCAAACTTGAGTGGGATCGTTGGTCCGCAGTAATGAGTGGCTCGCGGCAAAATCCCGATCATCTCCTGAAATGCCGGATAACTCTGCAACTGCTTCAAAACTTCTGCTAACGGCCTCTCCGACGATGGGAAACTTGGCTTTTCCAGCGGCTTTTAAGATCGGAGCGCACGTCTTAATAACTTTTTGGAGTGGCCTCCAATACGGCGCAATGTCTGCGACCCATTCTGCCGTAGGCCGGAATTGGTAGTGGCTATGTTCTGTTGCGTGCCACTCCCCTGGAAACTCGCAATACAAGCAAAGCTCCAGTTCCTCACCCCTTGCGTCCATCAAGCTTCTCTTCCAGGACTGCAACGTGGAATCTTGAGAACCGAACAAGGGATGGGCTAATGTGAAAACACCTGGAGCGTCCATATCCAGTTCGTTCTGCTTACGCAACAGATCCAACGTGAACTGATTCTGCAGAAGCGCAAAGCTGGCCCGAAATTCTTCCAATTGCTGCGATTGCCCGACGAGGAGTTGCTCCAATTTATCTTGAATTGATTTGTACGAATCAGTGTAAACACCGTTGAGAATTTTACTGATTGGAACCATGCGTCGTGTCTTTGGGCACTGCATTTGATCAGTGGGATCCGCGCCTTCCGGTGGATGAATCAGGTCCGCTCTGTCAAATTCGTGGGAACAGGAGGGATCTCCCGTCTTGCCGCAAGGACATGGAATGTAGATCTTGTACTGCAGACCCTGGTATGGCGCAAGCGTGTCAGCGAAGGTACGGTCCATTACGCTAAAGAAATAGGGCGGATTCGGACCACGCACGGTTATCGTTACACTGGCGTGCTCAGGATCGGCTCCCATTAAACAGGCTGAATTATATTGGTCATCCTCAAACAGTGCCCCATTCCGCCATTGGTTGTTTGTTGTGTAGCGATGGGCGCGTGCGATGAACCAAGTCGGGATGCCCGGCTGAAACCGTGGATCGAAGTGATAGCGGCATTGAATTTGTGGCTGGCTTTCCCGCTTTTGCCACCGCTCCAAGAAGTCAGTTGGTTTGTGTTGAAGACACTCCACTACAATTCGGTCAGAATTCACTTTGGTTGGATACGTCAAATCGTAATGGTCCATCAGGATGCCAAGAACCTTTTGAAAAGTTGCACCCACGGTCGACCACAGTCGGACAACGTGTTCCTGCTTTAAGACACCCTTGCTATCTTTTACCTCCTGGTCGTCCAATATTGCCGCCACTTGCTTGGTTGCCCACTCCGGTTTCAGTATTACGATTTCTTCCAGGCCCTCCACTTCGGGGTAGTAAACAATATCTCCCAATTCGTGAAGCCATCGTAACAACGTGCCCTGGGCTGCTTCGTCGGTGAGCCCATCTTTTATGAATATTTTCTTGACGTCCGGTAGGGGTAGTAGATCCTCGGTTCGAGCGCACAACGTTTTTGCAGCTTTGATCCAACTGGATGGCCACTCATAATCCACCGCCCTGATCTTTGCAGCCAACTCTGCAATTGTGCCGAGCAACTCAGGTATATTTGTGCGCTCAGTGGAGCTTACTGCGAAGTAGCGCGAGTGGAGCAAGTCTGCGTATTGACGCCGTAGAGAATCGAAATCGAGATCGACAGATTTTGCTTCGTCTATGTGCGTGGCGACAAGCAGCACTTTAGCATTTGGCGCGCGGGCGCGAATCATGTCCAGCCAATATGGCAAATCTGCTTGTTGCACTCCTCGGCGGGCACTCCAAACAAGAATGAATAGGGAATGGTCGGACAGGAAAAACTGATGGGTTGCGTGATAAATCACTTGGCCACCGAAATCCCATGTATTCAGGTGAATCTTGCGGCCTGCAGAATCAGGGTGTGTGATGTCGAGTTGGCGAATTTCTATACCGTGTGTTTGAGAGAGTTGACCTTTCTTTACAACCTCGCCCTTCAGCGCCTTCAATAGCGAAGACTTGCCGAATTCAGCTCCTCCCACAAGAATCAATTTCGCTTTAGAAGGTCTTTCGCGTTTTTGGTCAAGGAGGTATGCCTTGATTGCGTTAACCCCTTGGGATTTAACCTCTTTGGGCACTTCAGAAAAAGGATTATTGGAGAGTGCAAGCTTTGATACCCGCCTGAGAAGTCTCGAATCTATTGTGTCTAAACGGTTGCCCTGAACCGCCAACCGTCCAAGCCTTAAGCGGCTCAATTCCGGTGGGAGGAGCGTCAATTTATTGGATTTAGCCGTAAGACTACGAAGTTTTAGAAGGTTGCTGATCTCGGGTGGCAAACTAGCGAGTTGATTGTTGTCAAGGTCTAGGTGAGTGAGCTGTGTGAGTTTGCCGATCTCTGTCGGAAGGCTGCTGAATTGATTGTATTTGAGGTTTAGGCTCATGAGCTGTGTGAGTTGTCCGATCTCAGCCGGAAGGCTGCTGAGTTTATTGAAGCGGAGGTCTAGGCTAGTGAGCTTTGTGAGTTTGCCGATCTCAGGCGGGAGGCTGCTGAGATTATTGCCCCAGAGGACTAGACTATTGAGTTGTCTGAGTTTGCCGATCTCAGGCGGGAGGCTGCTGAGCTTATTGCCCCAGAGGACTAAGCTAGTGAACTGCGTAAGCTTGCCGATCTCAGGAGGAAGGCTGTTGAATTGATTTTTGGCGAGGTCTAAGGTAATGAGTTGCGAGAGTTTGCCGATCTCAAGCGGAAGGCTACTGAGTTGATTGCGGTTGAGGTAAAGACTAGTGAGCTGCGTGAGTTGCCCGATTTCAGATGGGACTTGCGTTAGCCCTAAATTGCTTAAATCTAAGCTATGAAGGTTCTGATCCTTCGCATCTGCAATTTTCCTAAGCGCTTCGGCCCAACCCTTTTCGTGACTATCTGACATGCACCCAGTATCCTACTAACGCGAAGCCGGCAACATTTCTGACATCACCCCACGCACCCACCAAGTTCGCTGCTGCCGGATTGGTAACTGTACGATGATATTCAGCAGAAGCGACACCTGTTGACTTGGCACTTCTAGCATGTCCTGCCTTCGCGCAGAAGATTGACTCGGAATTTGACCACGGGCTGGATCGCACAATTCAAGACATCCACGATCGGGAAGACAAGATTAACGCCAAAGCCACCTCGGGCTGCTAAGCAGAAGTCGGGAGATCGCAAAGCACCCAGGTGACCGCTGACTTTGCCAGGAACGATCTCTACGGCGGGGCATTTGTGACCAGTTCTAGATTTGCCATGTTTTTCAACTTCGTTTCATCTCAAAAACGGCAGTTGATGCACCACGGATTGAACAACTTTTGTACGCACCGCCAGATGAGGGGAAGTCTGATTTCATCTAAAAGGTGAGTGTCTTTAGTTTTCAAATTAACTGGTGGCTCGACTTGGGGCTCTCCTAAAACGGAGTTGGGCGGCGAATACTTTGATGCCATGAGGCCCGCCCCTGTCTTTGCCGGCTAATCCTAGGTTGGCGCGGCCTGCGAAATCCGTGACGGGGCTGCAATTCGTTTGAAGATGTTCTACTTATGGGAGACTTGAAAGAATTGAACCCCCGTCACGGAGTTTCGCGAACTGGACATCCAGCGTTTTAGATTAGCGCTTCAACTGCGGTTTCATCGTAACGGCGATTGCTTTGGCATTGGTGAAAATGAGACCGAAGTTGAGATAGTGCTTGTGTGGCTGGGCGACCCATTTGCCTGCGATCAATCAAAATACTCATTAGAAAATCAGTTTCAGGGCCAGTTGTACAACTCGTCCAGAACCCGCTGAACTGATTTGTCCGAATTGGGCGATGCCCTGCGTGACGTTCGGACTTCCGAGTCTGGTGGCGTTGAATGCGTTGAACATGTCCGCACGGAACTGCAACCGCAAAGTGTCTCCGGCCAAGATAGGAAAGTTCTTGAACAACGACAAATCCTCATTGTGGCTTGAGGATGCGCGAAGAATGTTTTTGCCCGCTGTCCCGTAGTTGAATCCGGCGGGCAATGCGAAGGCAGCGGTATTGAACCACTGCTGCCGAGTTGGCGTGGCCACGCCGATGCTGCCAATCAAATCCGGCCGGGGCTGCACTCCTCCTCCAACATTCGTTTGAGCGGAGTTCGACAGCGCGGGCGTGAGTGCCTGGCCAGAGCGCAGGCTGACGATGCCGCTCACTTGCCAGCCGCCGGCCAACTGATTCAGCAGGCCGCTATCGATGTTGAATCTCTTGCCTTTGCCGAAAGGAAGTTCGTAAACGAAGCTGGATGAGAAAATGTGCCGCAAGTCGAAATCGGCCACACCATGATCCATACCGTAGGCGAACGGCACGGGGAAATATGGCTGCGTAATATGGCACCCTTCTGCACCGATATAGCCGGAGCACGCCAGATCCGTGGCCTTCGACCACGTATAGCTGAGCAGGAATGCCAACCCGCGTGAAAACCGCTGCTCGCCTTTCAGTTGCAGGGAATGATAATCGGAATAGCCATCGTTGCGGTTGGTGCGGAATGCTCCCATCAGAGGAAACGGGCGCGAACGAGTGGTGAAAGCGCCGGGCCCGTTCTGATAATTCTGGTTGATTACGCCGCAGCATTCCAGTTCCCTTCCTGCGGATCCGACATAGGTCACCGAGGCCACTAGTTTATCGCTGAACTGCTGTTCCACTGCAACATTCCACTGGTGGACATAGGGAATGGGATAGTGCGGATTGATGTGCGAGCCGGTGGGATATACGTTGACGCCATTGTCTACGAACGGGTTGGGGCGTGTTGGGCTAGTCGCCATACCCAGAAACGGGCTTTGGAGCGTTCGATTCGGAATATCGACATTGAGCGGGGGCGTGCTTTGAAACTCGGAACGGGGCCAGGAGACGCGGGGACCCTGAACCCATTGCCAGCGCCCAGCGACAAGATCGTAGGACATTGTGTAGCCGCCACGGAGCACGGTTTTGCGGGTCATGGAATAGGCGACGCCGAGGCGTGGACCGAAGTTGTTCCAATCGGGGTCGAAGATTCCGGGACGTACGTTGGGGCCTTGAAACGCTGCGTTTGCGATGTTCACGGGAGCGGTGAGCAGCCAGCCTCCGCCGCGCGGATCGAAGCTGCCCAAGACGCCATCGGTTTTGAAGGCGCGCGCGAAATCCCAGCGTATGCCCAAGGTAAGGCTCAGCTTCGAGGTGAGCCGTATTGTGTCCTGCAGATAGATGCCATCGAAAGCGCCGTCGACATCAATTAGAGGATTGCCGATGGCCCGACCGGCTGCGTTGGGCACGCCGAGCAGAAAGCTAGCGAACCCGTCGCCGGATCCAGCAGGTGAGACGAGATTCTGCGTCTGGGCCGGATTGAAGCTCAAGGTGGGATTGATGCCGCCGGTGAAGCTGGAAAAGTAATTCAAGGAATACCCGGCTTTGAAGGTATGTTTGCGCCAGGTCAATTGAAAGTCAATGCTGCCGGTGTGCGACTTCACGTCTTCCGGCTGAAAGTTTTGACCAACGTAGTTGCTGTAAGCGGTGATGCCAACCGCTGGGCTTAGTATGATAGCCGGATCGTTCAATGGAAATCCGTTGCTGTTATCCCATCCCGAAGCGCGGAAGAAATCCGGCAGCAATGCGGACTTGCTCACCTGATAAGTTCGCGCGTAACCATAGCGGACAGTGAGCAAGGAGGCAGGGGTGAGTGTCCGGTTCCATTCCGTCGCTAGATTCCGCGGCGTAGAGGCCGATCCGCTGATGGGGTTGTTGAGCACTGGAATTGCGCTGCCGCTATCGTTGTCTGCTTGCAGCCAGCGGGCGCTGACGCGGTCCTTTGAGCTGAGCGTGTGATCGATACGGGCGAGGATGGTGTCTGTGTTGTTCTGGCTGGAGGCGCCGTTCAAGAAGTTATTGGCATTTCCCGGCAGCAAGTAGTTGGGTTGCGGAATGAGATCCTTGGCGTAGAGCGCGGCTGTGGGGTTGATACGGCTGGTGGGGATCCGATTGGCAGGAAAGGGGTCGCGCAGGAACTGATTTGCGTTGGCCGGATTGACGCGAGTGGTGAACGGATCGAACAGGGAGGAAAACCCCGCGAAGTCACCGCTGCGCTGCGCCTCGGTGGGTACACGGCCAAGTCCACTGGCTGCCTGCCTGCGGCGGAAACCTTCATAACTGGCAAAAAACCAGGTTCTGTTTTTCTGCGGGTAGAGTTTGGGAATGAAAACAGGGCCGCCGAGACTGAATCCGAACTGGTTTTGCCGGAAGACGGGGATGGAAGGCTGGAATGTGTTGCGCGCATCTAGTTTGTTGTTGCGGAGATAGTCGTAGGCGGTTCCATGTAATTTCGATGTACCTGACTTAGTGACCAAGTTGATGAAGCCACCGGAGCCACCGCCGAGTTCCGCGTCGGAATTGAGCGACTGTACCCGAAATTCCTGGATGGCATCGACCGGCGGACTCAAGACCACGTTGCCGAAGCTCAAACGCGAGATGGAGACGCCGTCGGCGACATACGAATTGTCGCGGTTGCGCTGTCCTTGAATGGAAGGTCCTGCACCGGATTGCGAGGTGTCGATGGTTGAGACGCCGGGCGTGAGTGAGATCAACTGGGTAAAGTTGCGTCCGTTCAGGGGCAGATCGAAAATGGCTCGCTGCTCAATCACGGTGCCGACGGTGGCGTTGGTGGCGTTGACCAGCGGTGCCTGTGCGGTTACATCGATCACTTCAGACACTTGTCCGATCTCGAGGGTTAGATTCAGATTGGCGGCCTGATTGACGTTTAGTTCGGCTGAACGCCTGAGCGTTTTGAAGCCGCTTGCCTGAATGGAAATCTCATACTTACCGATGGGCAGAGTGAGGAACACATAACGCCCGCTCTCGTTCGTTTCCGCCTTGAACTCGCGGCGTGTATCGGCGTGGGTCGCCACGACTGCTGCGCCGGGGACTGCGGCCTGGCTGGGATCAGCCACCACTCCGCTAAGTGTGGCGCTGCTGGTTTGAGAGTATGACAAAGCGATGGTTATAACAAAAAATACCAGTTCTTTCATTTCGACCCTCCTGGAAGCGCGAATGCTTTAGCAGTAAAAGTATCACACAGGGCGATGTTGGAGTGGAGAGTATTGCTAGTGGCTACGGCTTTGGGAGTCTCGAACGGTGGAGTACGTTTTGTATATACGCGATGAGTTACGAATGGGCCGTAGCGAAGAATTGAAAACCAACGGAAACACTGTGGAATCCCGTTCTGCATACTGTAGGCTTGGCTCAGAAGAGTCCGACGGGGACGGTGTGTTGCTGGTTGTTCACGTGAACAGTGAGGACAATTACGGCAAAGCAATCATCCGCATCATCTAAGCCCACGCGGCTGAAAAGCATGAAATCCGAAGAGATCAGGAACAGGAAATGGAGTGAAGCCGAGCGCCAAGTGTTGCGCCGCGTTGCCAGGTGAGGCGAGCGGGGATGACTCTTGTGTCGATATTGAGGACATACCGCGGCTGACCGATGAACAGTTGGCAAGTATGGTTCAGCTTCGCGATGGCCTGCTTCGGAAGTTAACAGAACTCACTGTTTAGGTGTTAACCAGTCAGTGGGTCACTCCCTTGAGGTCGCGCCTCTGTAAGTGTAGGAATATTCTGAGGCGTTATCTTCGAATTGCCATCTGGTCGCCGGTGAGAAGATCATCCCGAAGTCCTGCACTTCGCAACAACTTATAGGGAAATTAATTGGCTAACAACTTGCGAATCATCCGAATCAGCACTGCTTCTTCAAACGGTTTGGCCAAATAATCGTTGGCACCGGCGATTTTGGCACGCAATTTATCCAGCAGCTTGCCGGACAACATAATGATAGGAACGTTGTTTTTCAACCGTTCCTTACGGATTTGGCGGCAGGTTTCAAGCCCATCCATCACGGGCATCTGGAAGTCGAGGATAACGCCATCGGGCAAAGCACGTCGGAATACGTTCATGCCGTCTTCGCCGTCTAAAGCTTCAACAAATCGCATTCCATTGCGAACAATCATGGGCCGCAGCATATTCAGAATGGTAGGACTGTCGTCAACGGCAAGAATCAGTTTCTGTGCACGCAGGGTTTGAATGGCATGTTCCACGGTTGGGAAGTTATTTCCCAACCTGGAAGCTTCTTCAAAATGATAAAGGGCTTCGGAATTGCGCAGTGTGTTGATACACAAGATTCCAAGGCGGTAGTGGACTTCCGCATTTCCACCCCTGCGCAGCCTATCTTCCCAGTAGCTGCGGGCGGCAACTATCAGCGATTCATCTTTTAGTGTATTTTCGACAACTTCCTGCAAGTTCGAAAGTGAATCGATACCTCCGCAACGTGGGCATTGCACTTGCTGGGCGAGAATTTCCGCATCGCAAACGGAGCAATTTCTTTTCCAGACTCTTTGCGAGAGCTTCTCCACCTGAGGACGTTTCTTTGCGATTCGTGCCCGTAAGGCCTCAAGAGAATCCTTTGCCTGCCGGTTGTCCGGATCCAGACCGAGAAGTTTTTCGAGAAACCGAATGGATTCCTCGGCATTGGCAGCAACCCCAGCGCGCCACAACAGAGCCTGCGTGTTATGCCCATCCGATTGCAAAATCACATCAAGAATAGCTCGCGCTGTATCCCGCTGCCCTGCCCGTACGGCCTGCACTGCGTCCGTTAGTGAGTATGCTTTGATCGTAGACATGAAAAGAACCCCTAAATATTAGCCGACAAAACGGACCCAGGCCTTTGTCGGCTAAGCTAGGCTGTTATGCCAATATTAACAATGGAATAGGAAAACAAACCTACTGCTGAAACCTTAGATCGCAAGGAACATTACCGTATTACTTCCCTTGAGAAAGTACCCTAGTTGAAACAATGAGGACTAGAATAAAGGAAGTATGATTCGGTTCTGGACAATTCTACTGGCCGTTGCTTTCAGTTTGTCTGCTGCCACTATTCAATTGTTCCTGAAAGATGGAACATCACAAAAGGTCAAGGAATACCAAGTTGTTGGTGATCGGGTAAAGTACCTTTCAGCGGAACGGGGCGAATGGGAAGAAATCCCTAAGGATCTGGTGGACTTCGCAAGAACCGAAGGTGTAGTTAAGGCAGCTCAACAAGCCGACGAGGCCGAAACCAAAGCTGAAGCTGAAGAAAAATCGGCGGAGCGAGAAGCTCGCCGGGAAGTGCGGAGTATCCCTCAAGAGCCTGGTGCCTACTATGTCGACGCCGCTGGAAAAATTAGTTCTTTGAAACTGGCGGAATCGAAACTAGTAACCAACAAACGACGGGCACTGCTCACGGTACTTTCCCCAATCCCTGCATTTGCGGGCAAGGCTACCGTCGAAATTGAGGGCACCCAAAGCAATTTCAAGGTGAGCGAAGATCGGCCAAACTTCTATTTTCGGTTGGCGAAAGAAGAACGCATGGAACTGGTGCGGCTGAAATTGAACCCCAAGAAAATCGCCCGCGTGGTTCAGAATCTGGACATCATCCCAGTAGTAAAAGAGATTCTTACAAATATGGAAATTGTGGAAACTTTCCGCCGGCAAGTGGGGGAAGGCCTATATAAAGTGTGGCCAACCGAATCGCTTGAGGCCGGCGAATATGCCTTGGTTGAGTACACTGAAGGCCAGAGCGCTCCTGTAATTTACGATTTTTCCCGCCAGTAACCATAGCACAAGAGTTCCATCTAAATTAGATTTTTATTACATCCTCGGCAGAGACACCCTCTTTCGAGTTACTATAGTAGGTACCGTTCCTTCTGGCCGGGGAAGTTTCATGCAATAGCCTGTTGACTTTTTCCTGTCTGATCCGAGTGGCCATAGTTAGTTAGTAGTTTTAGGAGAAATTTTGAAGAATATTTTCGTAGGAAACCTGGATTTCGGCGCCACCGAAGACTCATTGCGTGCCCTTTTTGAAGCTCACGGAGCAGTAGAACGTGTGAGCATTATGACTGATCGCGACACCGGCCGGTCGCGCGGTTTTGCTTTTGTTGAAATGACCAATGCGGATGAGGCAGAACGTGCCATCGCTGCGTTGAACGGCGCCAACCTTGGCGGCCGTGCTCTGAACGTTAACGAAGCTCGTCCCAAGACTGCGGGCGGCGGCGGCGGTGGTGGTGGTCGCGGATTCGGCGGCGGTGGTGGCGGCGGTCGTGGAGCCGGTGGCGGCAGCGGCGGCGGTGGTGGTTTTGGCAACCGTTCGCGTCGCGAACCCCGCTGGTAGTTTTCTACCATTCTTTTTGAGTTATCAACCGTGTAGCAAGCCCCCTCCGTGGTGGGATTGCTATACGTGTATCTCTCTTTTCGATTTCCTCGGGAGGCATTATGGCGGGACGATCCGGAACCTCGCTTAAGAAGCGACAAAAAGAACTGGCCCGGCAAGATAGACAACGTGATAAAGAAGCGATGCGCGGTCAACGCAAGACTGAAAAACCGGACAGGCCCCCAGGGTCTGGACCAGAAATCAGCGAAGCATCTGCTCTTGAACTATTCGAAGATCTGAGCGGTTCTTAAATTATCAGCAATTTCCTAAAAGGGTAGCCATCGGCATAGAATGAATTTTCTACACCATGGCTACCCAATTTATTTCGAACCACCGACTTACCGCTCTTGACGCCTTCCGTGGCGCCACCATGGCCTTCATGGTTCTGGTAAATAACCCCGGCGATGGAAAGTATTCGTACGCTCCCCTGCAGCATGCGGATTGGGATGGATGGACTCTCACTGACGTGGTATTTCCATCATTCGTCTGGATTGTGGGAGTAGCCATTACATTGGCGATGAGCCGCAAGTTGGAGGCAGGAAACACTCCTGGGGCACTGCTGCTCCAAGCTGCCAAACGCGCTGCCATCATCTTCGCATTGGGTCTATTGGTTTATGCGTTCCCCTCTTTCGACCCTGCCACATTCCGAATTCTAGGAGTGTTGCAACGAATCGCGATCTGCTATTTCGTCAGCTCGGCGATTTACCTATACGCTCCTGTTCGAGGACAGATCATAGCAATCGTAGGCTTGCTGGCCGCATATTGGGCTTTGATGAGCTTCGCCCCAGTGCCAGGATTTGGCGCCGGGCATCTGGATGTGGAACGCAATTTCGCTCACTATGTGGACAAGATTGTATTGGGAGCCCACAACTACGCGAACACCAAGACTTGGGACCCGGAAGGAATTATCAGCACACTTCCAGCAATCGCCAGCATGTTGCTGGGATTGATGGCCGGCCATATCCTAGCGCACAAAGATGCGCTCACCGTAAAGATAAAGTATATGGCGGTTTGCGGAGTGGCACTTTTCGCTTTGGGGTATTTAATCGATATGGCTGGCTTTCCTATCAACAAAAAACTTTGGAGCGGTGCATTTGTGCTGGTAATGGCTGGGCTTGATTTTGTTCTGCTATCGGGATTCTTGTGGCTAGCTGATGTTCAAGGGTACAAAAAGGCTTTCACGCCTTTTATGATTATCGGGATGAACGCCATAGCGATTTACATGGCATCGGAATTCTTCGATATCTTCGCCAACATGTTCGGCTGGAAAACTGCTCTTTATTCGGTGTTCAGCCAATTCGCATCACTGGTGAACGCATCCCTGCTCTATGCGCTTTTCAACGTTCTGGTGATGTTTCTAATTGCTTGGTTCTTGTATCGGCGGCAGATTTTCATCCGCGCGTAGCCTGAGTATCTCACTGGGAGCACTCCCTTACGGTCGCGCCTCTGTAACGAACTGCGGTTTTTCAAATGATTCGTACGCTTTTATTCAGACCAATAGCCTGGTCGAGCACGAATTAGCGCCTCGCTCTTTTTCACCTTTACCGTGATTTCGTGATAGGTGGGTCCGGTGCTTTCCACTGGTGAAAAACTCAATAAATACTGGGTATGCAGATCATCTCCGACTTTGGCGATCACCTTTTCCAGGCCCGCTAGCTTTGTGAAGGAAAGCCGCTCACCTCCGGTGTATTTCGATAATTCTCCAGCGGCGTTCTGTGCGCCTAGTCGACCGATCTCGGCAAAAATAGACAATAGGTTCAAACCCGATCCGCTGTCGTATACTCGTTGACCGGAGGCGAAGCGCTCATCACCCTTTGACGTAAAGGGAGTTGCGTAGGCGGAATAGTTCACCGGATAAATGGTGACATTCGCAGCCTGCGCTTTGGTGATTGCATCTTCCAACTTTGCGGAACTGCCCCGGTCTTTGCTTTCGCCGATGACGACAAGCACGCGGCGATAGTTCCCGCGGTCTTCCATCAATTTGACGGCTTCAATAACAGCGTCATTGAGTTTGGCCGCGCCGCCATCGGGCTCAAGGTGGCGCATTTTGGCAGAGAACAATTTACCGTCACCAGTGAATGGCTGCACCAAAGTAATTTTGTTTGAGTAGGTGAGCAGGGCTACAAGTCCGCGATCCCCGGCAACCAGCGGCTCAAACATCGATCCGATTTTTTGAACTTTTGCCAGAACCGGTCCGGAAATTGTGCTGGTTTGAACGGCAACCACCAAGGCAATGGGCCGCTGCGAGGCTCCTACTTCTAAACGATGCTGGACGGGCTTACCGTTATCCCAAACTTCAAAGTCGTTTTCGTTAAGCCCGTCGATGATTTTACCGTGCCGGTCCGTCACACTTGTGGGCACAAGAATCAAGGGAACAGATGTTCGAATGGTAAGTTCCTGCGCTGAAACTGCCAGAATGCAGAATAGGGCACAAATTTTCATTTGTTAATTTGGACGCGGCGGTCAGTCGTTCGGTTTCTCGCTGGCTTCACAATTGGGAAGAGTTCGGTTAGCGTAATAATTTAATCCATAGCGAATGCTGCGTGAAACGTTTTCATTTACGCATTGGCCGTTCGAGTTGTCTTCCTTCATTTTCTGCCAAACAGGGCGTGCCGAAGCCAATGCATTCACTTGATCCAGACTGGTTTGCTGAACCCAGGCGAAGCACAGGAATGCGGCTGCAGAAACGGCTCTTAGGCTTGGACGTAGCAGCAGAATCGCAAGAGGTGCCACGCCCCAGGGTACTGCAAGGGATTGCATTGATTGGCGGCTGATTCCTGAATTCAAAGCATTGGGAAGTAACTGTGCTGCCACCAGAACGAGCATCAATAATGCAAGACTGAGCGATAGCAGCAGACGTCTTTGTTTCGACTCCTGATAGCCTACTGCCGCCAAAACACAGAGCGAAGGAACCATTGGCAGCACGTAACCAGGAAGCTTGTTCGTAGAAATACTGAAAAAGATCAGACCCCAAATTGCGGTCCAGACGAACGGCTCGATTTTTGGACCCACTTTGCGAACGGCGCGAACGTCAAACAGAAAAGGCGCCCACGGAACCATTGCTCCAATAATCACGGGAATGTAGAACCATGGCCCTTGGACGTGCTGCAATACCGATTTCGAGAATCGTCCCAGATGATGCTCAATAAAAAACACCTGCCAAAATGGTTGCCCGTACTTCAAAGTTACGGGCAGATACCAGATAGCAGCCACCGCAATACTGGCAATCGCAGGGGTTATCCAAGCGCGCCACTCACGCCGATGAAACCAAATCACGGGCAGCAGCAGCACCGGAGCCACTCCGCCTTTTGCCAACAAAGATAACCCGAACATCAACGCAGCCCACCATCGCCAGCCAGCCAATATGGCCAGAAGCGCCCCTGTGAAGGTAGCGGCCAATGGAAGGTCGGTAACCGCAACTTGGCTAAATGCGAACCAGAACACGGTGGTGGCAAGCATGGTGGTGGCAACCTGTGCAGTGTCGCGCGAATGGAGAATCTTACTGAGCGCCTTGTAGTAGAAAATCAGGAAAAATACGCTGAATAAAGCGACCGGTAACCTTGGCCCAAATTCGCCGGGCAGCCCAAGCTTGAAGCCTGCAGCAGCAAGCCAGTACAACAAGGGTGGTTTTTCAAACCACGCTTCGCCCCATAGTATTGGAGAAACATAGTCCCCTGAAGTTGCCATGTGTTTAGCAATGGCGGCATAGCGCGGCTCATCTGGAGTGATTACTCCGGCGCGATTAAGGCTCCACGTGTATAAGAAAGTAATAGCCAGAAAGGCAATGGCCACAACCGGCGAGCGAGCTGGCACATGACAAGTATAAAATGACTTGGATGCTCCGTCGTCTTTTTCTGCTTACGTCCTTGCTCTCAATTTCCGTTTTCAGCCAGCCCGCCGGGGCGTGCCTATGTGAAGTAGTAGAGGGCCAAACTTTAACAGCTCGCCAATGTTCCTTGACGAATGAAGCCGAAAAGCAGCCGAAAACAATTCCATACTTTTTTGTTAAAGACACAAACCCTCGAAAAGTGAACAGAACTCTATTGCTTCCACGCAAATATACTGGCGGGATGATGGAGCTGAAAGATATCCCCCCATCACAACGAACTGCGCTCTGGACTGCGGCGATCGCCAAATCGAAGGAGTTGTGGGGTACGGATTGGGGCGTGGCTATCAATGGAGCAAAAGTTCGGACCCAGTGCCACCTGCATATTCACATTGGGAAAATGATCAAGGGACTTGAAAAAACCGGGAAGTATATAGTTGTTGATTCTCCAACGAAAATTCCGGTTCCAAGAGACGGCAGCGGACTGTGGATTCATGCGCAAGGACGGAAACTGGTTGTCCATATTGGAGAGCAGGCTGCGGAAACTGTGCTGTTGCGCTAGCTTCTCCATATCAAATTAGTGTCAAATGAGATAAGGACCCCACACGGTAATTTCTAAATGAGCCTCGTAGACATTGCAAAACTTCCAACCGCGGAAAACTCCGCGATCCACTTGAACGCCAAGGACAATATCGCAGTCGCGCGGGTTCCTTTAGCCGCCGGAACTGTCCTGAAGATTGATGGCGGTACCATCACGGCGAGAGTCTTTGTGCCTGCTGGACACAAGGTTTGTATTCGGCCGATTGCTCAGGGCGATCAAATTGTCCGTTACGGCCAATTAATCGGTAAGGCGAAGAGCAGCATTCAACCCGGGGATCACGTTCACACTCATAACGTTGTCTTTGAAGAATTGGATTTTGACTATGAATTTCCCACAATCGAACGTCCCCTGCCTTCCCTGCCCTCGTCGATTCCAACCTTCATGGGGTATCAGCGGGAGGATGGACGCGTAGGCACTCGCAATTATGTAGCAGTGGTTGCCGCCTCAAATTGCGCAGCCCATACCGCGGAGATGATTGCTGCCCACTTTTCAGGAATGGTATTGCCCCCTGGTGTCGACGGCGTTGCGGCATTTCCGCATGGTGAAGGCTGTGGCCATACTATCGGGCCAGATACCGAGCAGTTGCAACGGACTCTACGCGGCGTGATGAATCATCCCAACGTTGGCGCTGCGGTGATTTTGGGCCTTGGTTGCGAAGTGAATCAAATCGATCATTACCTGGGCGCGAATGCTCCCCGTACAACGCGGATGGTCGGCATGACGTTACAGGGCGAGGGCGGTACAAAATCTGCAACAGCCAATGCCATTAAAGCCATTGAAGGCCTTATCGAACAGATGTCTGAGGAAAGGCGCGTGGAGGTGGCAGCTACGAAGATCCAATTGGGTTTGAACTGCGGTGGCTCTGATTCTTTCTCTGGAATTACCGCGAACCCAGCCCTGGGATTCACTTCTGACCTGTTGGCTGAAATTGGTGCGTCCAGCGTTCTGGCCGAAACTACAGAAATCTTCGGAGCTGAGCACTTACTAGTGAAGCGAGCCCGCAGCCGAGCAGTGGCGGAGCGTTTGTTGAGTTTCGTGAAAGGGTATAAGACATATTTGAACCGGTTTGAAGGATCCAATTTTAACGATAATCCTTCGCCTGGAAACAAAGAAGGTGGCTTGACCAACATTCTGGAAAAGTCCCTGGGTGCGGTTGCCAAAGGTGGCACATCGCAGTTGAACGAAGTGTTGGATTACGCAGAGCGTGTTACGGCTCCCGGCTTCTGTTTTATGAATACTCCAGGCTACGATCCGGTATCTCTCACTGGGCTGGCGGCTGGCGGAGTGAACCTGATCGCTTTCACAACTGGGCGCGGCAGTGCCATTGGGTTCCCTACCATTCCAGTAATCAAGATTGCCACCAATTCCAGCATGTACAAGCGGATGACCGATAATATGGACGTCAACGCAGGCCGTATAGCTGATGGGGAAGCGACCATTGAAGGAGTGGGCCGTGAAATCTTCGACTTGCTTTTGCGCGTCGCAAGCGGTGAGCGTACCTGTGCGGAACGCTTAGGCCATAAAGAATTTGTTCCATGGCGGATCGGACCGGTAATGTAAGTTTGGCTGGAACGGGCGGTACAATATTGAAATGCGCTTGATCATTGCCTTGATTTTGGCAATTGGCCTTCCCTTGGCCGCCCAAACAAAACCCGCTGCCCCAAAGTCGGCTTTCGACAAGGTCACTTTGGAACAGTATGTCCGTCATTTGATGTTGTTACCTCCCCAAGTAGCCCTTGCCATTGCCGATCCCAAGCCTTCGGGCATTGCAGGTTTGAAGGAAGTAACAATCATCGGCTCAATGGGCGCGCGAAGCCAGACTCTTACATTTTTTGTATCCGATGATGGCAAGACCATTTTGCAGGGCTCGCAGTTCGACATTGCGGAAAACCCTTTCAAGAAAAACATCGAGAAGCTGAACACCGCTTTCCAGCCAGCTTTGGGAACTGCCGGAGCCCCTGTGGTGCTGGTTGTTTTTAGCGATTTTCAATGCCCGCATTGCAAAGATGAAGGAAAAATGCTCCGCACCAATCTGGTGAAAGCGTTCCCCAAAGAGGTAAGACTATATTTCAAAGACTTTCCAATTGAACAATCACACCCTTGGGCCAAAACAGCTTCCATGGCTGGCCGCTGTGTGTACCGGCAGAATATGGACGCATTTTGGGACTTCCACGATTGGGCTTTTGACAATCAGGAAACATTGACGCTGGAAAACTTTTCAGCGAAACTAACCCAATTCGCAACTCTCAAGAAGCTGGACAGTCTAGCTTTGAAGTCTTGCCTGGATTCCAAGGCCACTGCCGAGATTGTTGAAAAGAACCAAGCCGACGGCAAAGCAGTTGGAGTGGCGTCCACTCCCACAATTTTTCTCAATGGACGCTCACTGCCGGGTAGCATTCCGTGGGAGCAATTACAGCAATTGATTCAGTTTGAATTGGATTATCAAAAGGTAGCCAAGAATGCTGGTGACGATTGTGGTTGCGATGTGAAATTACCATCTCTTTTAGGAAAGTAAATGCTTCGAACTTTTAAATTTCAGCTGACAGCTCCCATCCTTTCGATAACGGCGGGCCTAGTCACCGCTGCGCAGCTTGATCCAACTCACTACCTGGAAAATGTGAAGACGCTGGCCTCTCCGCAGTTCAAGGGTCGTGGCACCGGGACTCCAGAACTCGAAAAAGCTGCCAATTTCATCGCCGGACAATATAAGAAAGCTGGTTTACAACCTGTGGCAGGCAGCTATTTTCAGCGCTACCCCGTTACCACCATGGCTCAAATTGGTAAGCGCAATAAGCTTGTGTGGCATGAAGGTACAACCAAGAAGGAAGCAAAGTTTGAGAGCGATTTCACACCCCTAAACTTTTCCTCTGCGGGCAGTGTAACTGGTCAAGTTGTGTTTGCCGGATATGGTATCACTGCTCCTGAATACAATTACGATGACTACCAGGGCATTGACGTAAAAGGAAAGATCGTAATCTTGTTCCGGCGAGAACCGCAAGAGTTTGACGAAAAGAGCGTTTTCACTGGGAAAAACTATACTCGCCATGCTCAGTTTGATGCCAAAGCGACCAATGCCAAGCAGCATGGCGCTAAAGCCGTAATCATGTTGACCGATTTAGGCAACACCGAGTTGGAAAAATTTGGACGTACGGCAGGGCCTGCTAACGCAGGCATTCCGTTTCTTCAAATGAAGGCGGAAGTATTTCAGAAATGGTTGGATAGCCAAGGGAAATCGCTGAAGGAAGTTCATGACGAAATCGACAAGGATTTGAAGCCACGAAGCTTCGTCCTGCCTGATTCGGTCAGCATCGATATGCAAGTAGATGTGGAGCGCCAAGTCAAACAGGTGCGCAACGTCATGGGGTACCTCCCTGGCACAACCGACGAATATGTAATCATCGGTGCCCACTACGATCATTTGGGAATGGGCGATCAGTTTTCGCTGGATGCGAATCCCAAGGGTAAGATTCATCCGGGAGCCGATGACAATGCATCCGGTTCAGCCGGAGTTATGGAATTGGCGCGCTACTTCGCCGGGCGACCAAAAGAAAAGCGCGGCATTTTGTTCATGGCATTTTCCGGTGAAGAATTAGGACTATTGGGGTCGGCGTACTACGCTGAGCACGCCATGCTACCGAACACTAAGGCTGTTGCCATGATCAATATGGACATGATCGGACGGATTCGGGAAGGCAAAGTGTTCGTGGGCGGGTCGGGCACCGGTTCCACGTTGAAGGGAATCCTGGATGAAACAAAGAAGCCCGAAGGCATGAAGTTCGATATGTCAGAAACAGCCGGATACGGTTCCAGCGATCACACCTCTTTCACAATTAAACAGATTCCAGTGCTGTTCTTCTTTTCGGGTCTTCATAGTGATTATCACCGCCCCACAGATACTTGGGACAAGATCGACGCGAAGGCAGCGATCAAGCTGCTTACCTACGTTGGAGATGTTGCTGAGAGGCTTCGGGTGGGCGAGGATAGGCCACAATACGTGCGAGTAATGCCTCCAGCTTCAAGCATTTCAGCTGGAACGTCCTCCGGCGGATCCAGCGGCTATGGACCATACTTTGGAAGTATCCCTGATTTTGCTGAACCTCCCAAGGGTGTGCGATTTGCAGATGTTCGCGATGGCTCTCCAGCAGCAAAAGCTGGCTTAAAAGCACAAGATATCATGATCGGTTTCGATGGCAAGGACATTCAGAATTTGTACGATTTCACCTACGCTTTGAAGTCAAAAAAGGTGGGGGATGAAGTGATGGTGAAAGTGCTGAGAGGAGCAGAGACGCTGGAAGTGAAGGTTTTACTAACTGCGAGAAAATAACCTATTTCCACGCCTAATGGAAGCCACTCCTTGGGCCGATTAGTTCTATAGGAAAGCATTCATAGTGACACCAGTGCCCGCCAATCAACGTCCTGTCAACCAAGTGACAACACTACCTGCGCATCAGCTGTGGAAGTTGCCGCCATTGATTTTGCATCCGTTTTCTGATTCATCCGGCCCTAACAAACTGGTGGAAAGCTCCAGGGCCAGCATGATGATTCAGGGCTTGCTTCCAAGCGATAACATGAGCATGGATCAACTGGATCTAAAGTTGCTTGATGGCCGGTATTGCGAAATACGAATGTTGTTTTATGTTGGCCGCGATTTGATTCGTTGGATGGAACAGTGTCAGGAACTAGTGGATCGGGATCCTATTCTTTCCAAGGCAAACATCAAATTTCAAAGCTTCGCCGACATGCTGGTGACCGAACCACCTGAAGTTGTGAAGTCGAAACTAAAGCGCTGGGGAGTGGCAGACTACAAGGCAATTTTTTCGCGAGCTTTAGGATTGAATGCGGTTTTCCACAATGCTCCGACGCGCGAGGATCTAAGCGAAGACTTCATCCGCAACTATTACCGGTTTGCTGATCACATGTACTCCTGCCGACAGCACATGTTCGACTTCAGCCGGATTACCCTTCAAAACTTCGATTTCGAGCTGTACGCCTCAGGCGAATACAGCAGAATGCTGGAGCGCGAATGGGAAAAGAACCTTCACGAGTAATCTTTTGAGCGACACGCGCAAAACGTAGCTCCGGCGGCGAAGGACGTTCGTGTACTTTTAACATTGGTGGCCCGCCGACGGGCCCTTTGCGCTTTTGAAGATCCGGCGCACGCCCGTGTTTGATAGAATCGCAATTGACCCATGCGCCGGTTCTTCCACATATTCACAGCTCTACTTTTAGCCACTGCTTTATCTGTTGCAGCTGACAAGAAGAAGAAAAAAGAAGAAATCACTCAAGTCCACGAAATCCTGCCAGACCCTCCCTCTGCTGTTGTGGCAGAAACGGCCCGCTTGGAATTCCACGTCACCCCACTTTCCAATAAGGGATTGCTCTCACAACAGACTAGGGATGCATTGAAGGAAATCCTGAGATCCTTGCGAGGTGGCACGGTCGTTAAACTAAGGGCCTTCGTAGCAGGTTCAGGAGACTTGCGTCGCGTGGGAAACATCGTCAGTGAATTATTCACTGAGAAGAAACTTCCAATCCCCGCAATCAGCGTAATTCAAATCGGTCAGCTTCCCATGGAAGGATCTCAAGTTCAAATCGAAGCCATTATCTCTGGGAAAAAGGCTGTGAACCCCAATGGGCTTGGGTTTCTATCAGGCATGGGGGGAACGGGCAAGGATCCTCTGGCAAAGCTGAACGATCTAACCAACAAAGCTATCGCAGACCTGCGTCAAGCTGCAGGATTCGCTGGGTCGGAAGCCTCAGACATGTTGCGCGTCACCTGCCTGGTGAGTTCGCTCGACCATTTTTCCGAGATTCGCGGGCTAGTGTCTACTGCGTTCCCTGCCGCTAGCATCACAATGGTGCAATCGGAAAGGACCATGGGCAGCGCACTATCGGAATGCGAAGGAGTTGTCCGGTTAAGGAAGAAGCCGGCGGGACCATTGGTCCACCTCAGTCCGAAGGAAATGAACCCATCTCCAAATTACTCAAAAGCAGCGCTAGTGGGTTCTGACCGGATCATCTTTACGGGCACTCAACTCGCGTTCCACTACCAGGATGCAGACGTCCGCCTAGCCTTTCAGCGGATGGCAAAAGTCCTTGAGCTGAATAAGGGCAGCATTCGCAAAATCGCCTTTTCCAGCATCTATCCAGTCTCCGGTGGTATGGCTGAGAGAGTACGCAATGTCCGGTTTGAATTTTTTGACAAAGAGCATCCTCCTGCGGCAACGATGATTGTTTTTGAAGGTTTGCCGGGAATGGATGCGTCCATGGCAATGGAACTTGTCGCGGTTCCTTAAACATAACGTGTCCTACCAAGTACAATAGAGTTTTATGGCAAAACTTCTGGTTTCTTTTGGCGAAATTATGCTTCGCCTGGCACCTCCTGGCTATGAACGGTTCCTGCAGTCTCCTCAATTCTTAGCAACGTTTGGCGGCGGTGAAGCAAATGTCGCGGTAGCCGTTTCCGGCTTCGGAATGCCCGCCCGTTATGTGACGCTGGTACCCGACAAAAATCCCATCTCCGACGCCTTCATTGGCGAATTGGGCCGCTTCGGCGTGGACTCCTCAGGCGTGATCAAGGGCGGCGGCCGTTTCGGTATTTACTTCGTTGAGCCCGGCGCAAACCAACGGGCCTCCAAGGTTCTTTATGACCGTGCCCACTCCTCCATCGCTTTAGGAAAGCCCGGCGATATTGACTGGAACAAAGTTTTGGACGGCGCAACCTGGTTCCACATCACCGGCATTACGCCAGCCATCAGCGAAGGTGCCTCTGCCCTGGCCCTTGAAAGTGTTCAGGCCGCTCGCGCGAAACGCATCACTGTATCTTGCGACTTGAACTACAGAAAGAATCTTTGGAAATGGGGTAAGCCCACCAAAGACGTGATGCAGCGCTTGTTTGAGCATGTCGACGTCGGGATCGCTAACGAAGAAGATTGCCAAATGGCATTAGGAATCCAAGTCGACGTGGACGTGCATTCCGGCTCGCTCGATCATTCACAATATGAAAAGCTAACCAGCAAAGTATTGGCTCAATATCCTACCCTGCAAAAAATCGCGGTAACGTTGCGGGAATCGCACAGCGCCTCGCACAACGGTTGGTCTGCATGCTTGAATAATCGAAAGGAATTTCTACTAAGCAAACATTACGACATCACACATATTGTGGATCGCGTAGGCGGCGGCGATTGTTTCGCCGGAGGTTTGATATACGGCTTGAACACTTTGGCAGATGATCAGGCAGCGCTTGAATTCGCGGTGGCAGCTTCCTGCCTAAAGCATTCGATACCGGGGGACTTCAACCGTTTCACAACGGAAGAAGTGAATGGGTTAATCAAAGGTGGCGGCTCCGGACGGGTTCAGCGCTAAACGGCCTCAACAGGTTGTCAAAATGACGGACACGCCCTATTTAGAGAGTGAGGACTCTCTGGACCGTTTTATTACGGACTTTGAGAACGCCGCAATCCCATTCTCCGATTGGACGCACACCGCCCACATTGCAATGGCATCCTGCTATATTTTCAAATTGAAGCGCAGCGAATTGTTGCCCACCGTGCGTCACAATATCAAGAATTACAATGTGCGTGGTGGTGGTAAAAATACAGACACCAGCGGCTATCATGAAACACTGACCGTTCTTTGGCTGTGGGTTCTAACCGATTTTATTGACAACCTACCGGACCCAACCCCACGCCTTGCCGCTGTTCGCAAGGCTGTAGAGAGTTACAGCGGCAAACGTCTTTACCCGGAATATTATTCTTACGACGTGCCAAAATCAGTGGAAGCACGCAAGAATTGGGTGGAACCAGACTTAAGAATACTTCCTGAAGATGGCTGTCCGTGGGATTTATAATCCCAAAAACGGTAGTTCGTAGATTCATGCTTACAGAGGCGCGACCGTCAGGAAGTGACACACTGCTGGAGTTTTGCACTAATCATGCGGGCGTCATCTGCCGTTTTGGAATAATAGGAAAAATATGGAAATGATCAAGTTACCCGGGACAGACCTTAACGTCTCCCGGTTGTGTTTAGGAACCATGACTTTTGGCAAGCAGGCTTCAGAAGCGGAATCCACCCGGCTGGTTGAAGCCGCCATTGGGGGTGGCATCAATTTCTTTGACACTGCGAATGTCTACAATGCCGGTGCCTCAGAAATGCTACTGGGAAAAGCCCTGGGGGCGCGCAGGAAGCATGTTATCGTAGCCAGCAAAGTGCGCGGCAGCATGGGAGATCGTCCTGAGGATGTCGGCCTTTCCCGCGCAGCCATCCACAAGGCCATCGAAGCGTCGTTGTCCCGGTTGGGCACCGATTACTTGGATATCTACTACCTCCATATGCCCGATTACGATGTCCCTGTTGAAGAGACCTTGGAAGTGGTGGAAAGTCTGGTGAAATCCGGCAAAGTTCGTTATGTGGCAAGCTCCAATTACGCCGCCTGGCAGGTGGCCAAATGCCGTGCCATTGCAGCGGCCAAAAGCTACCAGCCCATTTCCATCACCCAACCCATGTACAACCTGATTGCCCGCGGCATCGAGCAGGAATTTCTGCCCATGTGCAAGGAATACAACATTTCAACGTTCGTCTATAATCCCCTCGCCGGTGGCTTGCTAACAGGGAAACAGAACGCAGAAGAACCAATTAAGGGCACCCGATTTGACAGCAATCCAATGTACCTGGAACGCTACTGGCATCAGCAGTGCTTCACCTCAGTTGCTGATTTGAAGCGGATCTCCCTGCACTCAAAAAGAAGCATGGTCAGCATTTCCCTTTGTTGGCTGTTGCACCACACTGCTGCAACCGGAATCATCCTTGGCGCTTCCAGCAAGGATCAACTTGTGTCCAATCTAAAGGAAGCCGCCCTCGGTCCTCTCAACGAGGAAACCGTAACGCAATTGAATCAAGTTTGGGAACGCTTACGCGGCGTCGCGCCGAAGTACAACCGCTAAGGCTAGCTA
>JAYUSZ010000317.1:0-8766 GCA_043755435.1 Bryobacterales bacterium
TTCAGACTTTCTTCCAATGCTTTGCTTACTTCCTCAGCCGTGAAATGTTCGATAAACGCATGTCCATCGACAAAAAGTGTAGGAGTCTTACTAACCCCGCGCGCCACTCCTTCCTGGTGATGTGCATCCACCGCTAAGGCAAGCGCCGAATCAGCCATTCCCTCTATCATTTGCCCGGCATCAATCCTATGCCCAAAGGCGAATTGACGCAGAAACGATTCCAACCCATTGCTCCGGATTTCTTGAATCGCATTAAGTGCTTCGCCTCGAAACTGAAGCGCGATTCCGGGATCCTGCACCGCCAAATAGCGCGAAGCGACAGCCAATGGGCGAGCCCAAATGTGCTTCACTGAAGGAAAATCGCGATATTCGAACGCAACCCGATTCCCATAAGTAGGAAGCAGCGTTTCGTGCAGCATGTTGTGGAGAGTCAGACAATCAGAACATTGCAGATTGTCATAAATTACTGCACGGACCCGGCTATCGGCGTGTCCTTCGATCAAGGGCATGTCTTTAAATTGTAGAAGATCCCTGACCTGGGTGGGTCTTCAACTCGCTTTGCCTCGGACTTTTTCCAGCAATTTCGCAGCAACTTTCTTGCCGCGTTCTAAACCTTGATCGTAAATCTGATGGCGTTCTTGCCGCGAATAGCCATGTCCGAAACGATAAAGCCGTTCCAGCGATTTGCCTACCACCCATGTCCCAGCGTAGGAAATGGCCGCCTTCGGAACAATCCCTCCACCGAATGGAATTTTTCCCACCAGTTCCCGGGCAACCGCTCTCCATCCAAAAGCACCGGCAATCACCGACGCGATTTCCGATTTCTGTTCCCCGTAACCAATGGCACGATCACTAGCCGCAGCCAACATGAACGCCATGCGCATTTGGTTCATCGTTAGGATGGCTGTGTCACTGGCAAATTCCCCTGCCGCCAGCGGCAGGGAAAGCCCAGGGATTACACCAGGAAGAGAAGTTGCCACAGCGAACATAGCGTTTTCCTGGCAAATTCCCGCTATGATTTTGTCCACTACGAATGGCCTAAATACTGGGAACTGACGAGCCAGGGGCAAACCTAACTCTTCCTTCTTTTCAAGAATATGAGCAACAGTTCTATTAATGTCACCAGGGTAAAAAGTGAACCCGTGTTTCGGGGTCCCGATTCCTTGTTCAAACAGGTCGACATCAAATTGGGGCAAAACAATTGCCGGATCAATTTGGTGAATATGCTGAGCCGATTCCAGCATGCGTTCCTTGCTCATCCCGTCTTCCAGCAGAAAACGCCGCATTTCAGCCTTGCGAAATTCGTGCTGCGCAGCAAGGCCAACATGAACAGGCTTTTCCGCAATGGCCCTAACTTCATTGGGATTCAATTTCGAAATTGCTTTTCCAATCGTCGTCAAGAACTGATTCACGTAGTCTCCGCTATTGAGCAACTTTGCTCGCCGCCAGCCAGCCGAAACAAAACTTGCACCCTATGTCGCCATTCTAACCCGACTCCTAACCGCTCCACCTGTACTTCCGACGAGAAAAACCGCAATATGGTTTCCGTTGTTGGATGGAATTCGAATGCAGGGGCAATTAACATCATTCGCGGAGCTTCCCGTCGCAGCGGAATCCCAGGAAAATAACCAAGCGGTGCAAATTCCCCGCGAGTAGCATGCCAATTCACTCGCATCCAATAATCAAGGGCTTGCAATGGAAGATGGGGGTCTTCAGAAGCTTTCAATTCAATAACCATCAACCGCCCTTGGCGATCGGCAGCAAGCAGGTCAATGATCCCCCGGTCATTCGCCGCAAAGGCAGGCACTTGACCGTAGACGGGTGTTGCGTAAAGCCAGGGCTCAATCTGTTGAATATGCTTGCGGACCTGCGATTCCAGCCACAATTCCGGTCGTCGCAAGTAAAGTGGATTCTGTCTATCCGAGGCTTGCGGAGAGCGAAATGCATGCAGCATCTCTACCGTCCGCAGGATCTCCCCCTGCCGATGGCTGTCCACCGGATGCTTCTTGTCCAATCCAAAATCCAATTGCCCTCCCGCGAATACAGCAAATTCCAAACCACGAACGCGCAGGCTCAACGTGCCTGATCCCGTCTCAATGCCTTCCACTTCTGGTTGGGAAAGAATGGTTTCAACAAACGAAGTAATCGACGTCTGGGTTTCCTCCAATGGTCTGCGGCAAACATCAAGACGCGTGGCAAGATTTCCCCAATCAGCTAAGTCCGCCGGCTGCGCTGCGAATTCTGAATTGTAGATAAACATCTTGTATTGCGCCTTGGTGGCATCCAACCACTGCAACCGCAACGCAGTAACCTTCGCTTGCTCCGGCGGCAGGAAAATCAGCAAACCATGGACAGTTAACTTTGGTTCCCGACGCCGCAAATAGTCCAGCCAAATAAGTCCGTAAGTGAGGATTTCATCAGGATCCACCGCATCAGGCGGCGAGGCAATGGCAGCCCAGGCGTTGCGGGCCATCCGAAGCAGCGCCCTGGGAAACTTGGGGGATAACGTATGCTGCAAATCAATTTCGCTGCTTAGCGCTTCCAGTTTCCAACCAGGTATCTCGCGGTGCAGCATCAACCGGAACTGCTCGCGAAACACAAGACGTCTACCGTGGCGCGGAAGCGTAAGGTTAGACGGACGCGCCGCGTCGTACAAAGTGATGTAACCCAGCTTGCCCCCAAACCGTTCAATAGTGAGCTTCAGCCTTCCCGCTCGTTGATCCTCAATCCCAATAACCCGGCGTGTCAGATTTCGCTGATCATCCCAAACCGTAATCATTAGATAGCTTGATGCAATTTCCAAAGCGAATCGATCGGGTAAAAGCGAAAACGGTTCTTCACCGGGTTCTTCAAGAACAGGTTGTTGAGCTTTGGATAAAAGTAGCCGGACGGCCTGATCGAGCTCTCCAGGCGTGGCACGCTGGGAAGCCCGTGATGTGGTGGCCACAGTGCCTTCAGTATACCCAATGCCGTTACAGAGGCGCGACCGTAAGGGAGTGCTCGCTTCGAACCACTACTGCAGCAGCTTCAGAATCTGAGCACCATGCTTTTCTGCAGTGCCTTTCCCAATACCCGGAATCCTAAGCAGTTCCGCCGCACTGCGTGGCCGACCGTCCGCCAGCGCCCGCAAGGTTTGATCACTAAACACGCGAAACGCCGGAGTCTTCCGTCGCTTAGCCTCAGCCAACCGCCAGTCTCGTAGCCTTTTCTCCAACTCCGGATTGACAGCAGCTTTGATCTTCTTCGCAGCTTTCTTACCCTTTGATGCAGTCTTGCCTTTACCGATTCGCTCCGGCCCTGTTTTCACCAATAGTTCCACAGAAGTGGTCTCATCCAAATGCGCAGCTTCACGTGTGAGAGTAGCTTTACGATAGGGAATCTGCTTGCCGTCCTTCTCGAAAATTGCATCCTGCAGCAAGACAAATCCCATCCGGACCATTGCCCCCACAACTTGCTCAAAATCATCACGCGTCATTTCGCCGTTTGGAAAAAGTTCAGAATGAAGTTTCCCGGTAGACTTGCCGGGATAATCCCTCAGCAGTTTTACGACACGATCAAAAGCCCTCCGCTCCTGATTGGTGGCAGCGCGAAACAATTGTGCCTCGCAAGTTTCCGGAGCGCAGAAATCGCAAATGCCACAGGACGTTCTTGAATCGGAAAGATCGCCAAAGTGGCGCACCAAAGCCGACATGCGGCACTGGTTACCTTCAGCAAAGCGCAACATATGGGCAATTTGCTCGCGCCTCTGTTCCCCATGGGCAATGTAGGAAGCGCGCCAGTGCGCCTGGCCAACCGTACAGTTTTCAGCAAAGTCCAAAACCGCCCCACCATGAATCCATAACTTTTCCAAAACCTTATCGAACAGGTCGGATTCAAGTCTGGCGCGCCGCTGCAACTCCTCTTTCGGCTGAGCATTACCATTCAACATGCTGAATAGTTTTTCAAGATGCGCCACATCCGGATAATCACGTTCAAAGAAAAAGTCATGCGTGTAGCGGTCGGCGTAGGAGTGCATCAACACAACGCGGCTAGCCTCGCCATCGCGTCCGGCACGGCCAATTTCCTGATAGTACCCTTCAATACTTCCCGGCAATGCAGTGTGGATCACTGTCCGCACATCAGGCTTGTCAATCCCCATACCAAACGCAATCGTTGCCACCATCACTTCAATCTTGCCTTCCAAAAATCCTTCCTGCACTGACTTGCGATGAGCAGCGTCCAGCCCTGCATGATAGGCGGCTGTAGGAAAAGTTCGAGAAAGCAATTCAGCCACGAACTCCACCATTTTGCGCGTAGGCGCATAAACGATCGCTGGCCGACGTTCGTCATTTTCCAATAGATCAACAACCAACTTCGCACGATCGGACGGAGAGACTTCCACCACCTCAATAGCAAGATTGGAACGCCGGAAGCCGTGAATAAACTTCGACGCTTCCGTCAGTCCCAACTGTTCCGCAATGTCCTTTTGAACAATCGCCGTGGCCGTAGCCGTCAATGCGATCACCGGCGCGGGACGAAGGCTAGGCAGGTGCTGGCCGAACATTCGGTAGTCTGGACGAAAGTCGTGACCCCATTGAGAAATGCAATGCGCTTCGTCAATGGCAATCAACGAAGGCTTCCGCTTTGCCAACATTTCTGGAAAGCCACCCACTCGAAGACGCTCAGGAGCAACAAATAGAAATTGAAGACTGCCATTCAAATAGTCAATGCAAGCTTGTCGGGAAGCCGCACGATCACGCCCTGAATGAATTCGGCCAACTGCAAAACCCATAGCAGACAACTTGGCTACCTGATCTTCCATCAACGCAATCAACGGGCTTATAACAAGTGTCGTCCCGCCTCTAGCAATTCCCGGCAATTGATAGCAAAGCGATTTTCCAGATCCAGTAGGCATCACCAACAATACATCCCGCCCGGCAATTACAGCGTTACAAACGGCTTCCTGATTCGCTCGAAAGCCCGGAAATCCAAAACCCTTGGTGAGTAGATCCTCAATGTTCTCGAATTCCCGAGTCGGCGGAGGCGGGAGTGGTAGAGCAACTGACGCAGGTTGTTGCGCAACTTGACGTGCTTCTGTACGGGCAAGCCCCGTCTTCCCAACCACCTCCGTTACGTAGTTCTCTATCCCAATTACGAATTCCCCAAGCTTTGCCACACCACGCTCTATCCGTTTCAAGTAAGCTTCCCATTGACCGGTCATCGCAGGACTCTTCACTTCCGGGTGGACCACTTCAATCAGGTGAATTCCCTTATCCGTGGCGGCAAGACTCTTCCCTTCCCTGACGATATACTCACGCTTCAACAGCACTTCAATAATGGATGCACGCGTCGCAGGAGTTCCCAGTCCACTCTCCTTCATCGCGTCCGACAGTTCCTTTTCATCCAAAGTCTTGCCAGCAGTTTCCATTGCCGTCAACAAGGTTGCTTCAGTAAACCGGCGAGGGGCTCGAGTCTTCTTACTAGCCGCTTCGACGTTCTCAACATCCTGAGGTTGATCCTTTGCAAGTGACGCCGGAAGCAATTGTTCAGCAGTATTTTCCTCTGCCGCCGTCTTCCCCTTCTTCGCCTTCTTCTCAACTTGCAAGTCCAAAACCTTCCAGCCAACCTGTTGCACAACTGTGCCGGACGAATGGAAGTGATCCAGCAAGCCAGGTGTTTCAATTACTGTGATCACTGTAGTGACAGCAGAAATATGATCTTCATGCCAAGCACTCAGCAGCCGTCTGCAAATCAGATCATAGATCTTGGCTTCATCCGGAGTAAGGTTCGCGCGACCAGGCGGTGTAGTTGTCGGAATAATCGCATGATGATCGCTAACCTTGGCATCGTCAATGTATCGGCGCCCCAACGCGCGGTCCCCGGTCCCAGGTGCGAAATACTTGCCGTATTGCGGTTCCAATTGCCGGACAACCGCAACAAGCGTGCCAACCACATCCTGCGGCAAATGACGGCTATCGGTTCGTGGGTAACTAATCAGCTTGTGCTTTTCATACAAAGCCTGAGCCACATCCAAAGTCTTTTGCGCAGAAAGCCCAAACAAGCGATTGGCGTGCCGCTGCAACTCTGTTAAGTCGTAAAGAAACGGCGGCGGCATACGCTGCGTTTCCAGCTTCATCGAATCCACTATTGCCTTACCCGACTTAGCGCGCGCTACAATTTCCCCAGCCTCCTTCCCATCAGGAGCCAAGCGCATCGATTTCTGCAGTGATTCTTTGTCCGCAGCATCGGCGGCTTGAAGGCGGAACCACGTGCCCTTGTACTCGCCATCCTTAGGCTTCATTGCAGGACTAAACGTAGCAATCACTTCCTGGTAATCTTCAGGCACAAATGCCCGAATCAATAGCTCACGTTCCGCAACCATTGCCAGGGTCGGAGTCTGCACTCGTCCAACCGAAAGTTCTTCCCCAAATGCCAATGTATAGGCTCGCGAAAGATTCATTCCTACAAGCCAATCAGCACGGCTACGACCGCGTGCAGCATCTGCCAAGCCATCGTAGGAGGCCGCTGGTTTCAGTGTGTCAAAGCCTTTGCGAATGGCTTCTGGCGTAAGGGAAGATATCCAAAGCCGGTCCACAGGTTTTTGAGAATTCGCCGCCTCGTAAACATAACGAAAGATCAATTCCCCTTCACGCCCCGCGTCAGTTGCACACACAATCCGATCGATTTTAGGAGAGTTCAGAATCTGCCGAACAGTTTCAAACTGCTCTTTGGTTTTGTCGTAAACCACCAACGGCCAGGAAGCAGGCAGCATGGGAAGCGTTTCCCGCCTCCAACTTCGCCAGGCCGGATTGATTTCGTGCGGCTGAGCCAAAGCAGCCAGATGGCCGATGGCCCAAGTAACCACGTAGCCATTCCCATGAAGAAAGTTTTTTCCCTTGGTATTGGCACCTAAAACTTTGGCAATGTCGCGAGCCACAGACGGCTTTTCGGCTAAGACAGCAGTCGGCATGGAGACTTCCTAGTTTAGCGGGTAAACTGGAGATCTAATGACAAAATATGCAGAGACTCTATTAACAGTTGTTGCTGAAATGCAAGCCAAGCCGGGATGCGAAGCAGATTTGCGAAGCGAACTGTTGCAGTTGGTTGGCTTCACACTTCAGGAAGACGGTTGCGTGCAGTACGATTTGCACGAAAGCACAGCAACTCCTGGACAATTTGTATTCTATGAAAACTGGACGTCAGCAGCAGCTTTAGAAAAGCACGCAGCTTCGGCTCACATCCAGGCATTCCGCGCCATAGCCCCAGGATTGCTTGCCGGGCCATCGCGCATTGTCACCTACCACCGCATTGGTTAAGAAAAGGATGAGACCAAGCCTCCCAATCTTAGCCGCCCTCACAGGTTATGTTCTGTTGGCAGAAACCCTTCAGCTTGGCCAGTTCAACGAAAAAGTTACCAGCGCATCCAATCCCGATCAATCCTATGTCCTCTACTTGCCTTCCAACTATTCGGAAGCCAGGAAGTGGCCCGTGGTCTTCGTCTTCGATCCTGGTGCCAGAGCATTAACCACATGCGAACTATTCCGTCAAGGTGCCGAAAAATACGGCTATGTAGTCTTCTGTTCCTGAAATTCACTTAACGGTGTGTGGAACCAAACTAGCGCCGCCATGGAGGCAATGTGGACGATGCTTTCTCACGCTTCTCCATAGATGAAAAGCAAATCTACACAGCAGGCTATTCCGGCGGTTGAAATCCGGCACTCGATACACTGAGTTACTGAAAACACTGCCCAAGTAATCAGAACTTCAGCTTCGCAGAAATCTGCATTACCCGCGGAAAGTTTTGTTGCTCCAGCGGTAGCATTCCAAAGCGAACACTCGTAATGCTAGTGTCAGGTGCCTTCCAAAGCGGATGGTTCATCAAATTGAATGCCTCACCACGAAGCTCAAACCTCCACCGCTCAGTCACAGTAAATGTCTTTGCCGCAGCCAAATTGATCGTCAAATTATCCATTTGACGAAGCCACGCATAACGGTTCGGAGTAGTTCGCAAAGTGTAAGCAGCACGAGCACGATAGTTGCAACTCTTATCATTGTTAAACCAATGGTCCTTGGTTTGATTTTCCACCAACAAGTCTGGACAATTTGATTGTGCATCAATGCCCGCCACCGGATTTCCTGAAGTAAAGCGATAAATCCAATTCACCGTCCAACCACTAATCACTGGATCTAGCACCTTGTTGGGTCTCGACACAAAATGCCGACGCTTACCAAACGGAATATCCCAAACACCGCTATAAGAAATATTCTGTGGTTTATCGTAACTGACCAATTCGTGCACTGGCTTTTCGGCAAGATTCCAATTGTTCAACCGGTTGGAAGCTTGCAAGTTTTTCGAGAAAGTATAGGAAAACACCATAGTCAGTGCACCACTGACGTTACGGTTTCCACCAAAACGCTTTTGCGCACTCAACTGAAGCGAGTCATAGCGAATCTTCGCCCATGGGTTCGTACTCATGGTGATGCCATTAAACAAAGGATAGGGATAAAACAAATTTTGCGCGGCTATGTTTGCGCTAGCCCCAAAGGTGGTGTTGGCAGGTAGAATACCAAAAAAAGGATTTGCTACTGTCCGTGTAAGATAGGTAGGCGTTTGCTGACCTTGCAGGAAAACATCGGTTGGAAGATAGTCGCTGTTATAGCTCATGCTGTCGTGATTAGTAATGCTGCCCGAATAAGAGGCATCCAACAACACATCCCACCAAACGCGCCTTTGGAATCCAAAAGAATATTGAAAAGTGCGCGGGATCGGCCGTTGACGGCCATCGA
>JAYUSZ010000318.1:0-23701 GCA_043755435.1 Bryobacterales bacterium
AGTTCCGCCCGCACCATCGCTTGAGAGGAAGCTCCGCAATGTGCCGCAGCTTTCAGAGATTTGGAGCTACATTAATCCGTTCATGCTCTATGGACGTCATATGGGTTTCAAGGGAAATTTCGAGAAGCTACTGGCTGATCGGGATGAAAAGGCTCTTTCCTTATTCCACAACATGGAAGCTGTGAAGGAAGAAGCGGCCAAGTTTATGAACGTTCGCGCTGTTTGGCAATTCTTCGAAGCAGAGCGGGATGAAAACGCCATCCATTTGTTTGAGGCAGGAGCTTCCAAGCCTGTTCATACGTTTCGTTTTGGCCGTCAACCGATGGAAGATGGTCTTTGCTTGAGCGACTATGTGCTTCCTGTTGCGGATGGAGATCGGCGTGATCAAATCTGCCTTTTCGTAGTTACGGCTGGTGAAGGCGTTCGGGAACATTCAGAAAAAGCCAAGCAAGACGGGGAGTATTTCCGAGCCCACGCATTGCAGGCTTTGGCGATTGAAACAGCAGAGGGCTGCGCAGAGTGGCTGCATCGGCGGATCCGGGAAGATTGGGGATATCCCGATGCTCCGACGTTATCGATGCAGGAGCGGTTCACCTCGCGCTACCACGGCAAACGATATAGCTTTGGATACCCAGCGTGCCCTAACCTTGACGATCAGCAAGGAATTTGGAAACTGCTGAGGCCTGAGGAAATCGGGGTCAACTTGACGGAGGGCATGATGATGGAGCCTGAGGCGAGCGTCAGCGCGTTAGTGTTCCACCATCCGGATTGTGCTTACTTCACGGCAAGCGAAGCGACAGATGCGGCGCTAGTCAAATCGAACTAAATTACCGCCAAAGATGCTCTGTGCGTCTTCGGTGTTGATCCCAATTTCAAATAAGGCGGCGGTTTGTTGATCGAAGATCGCCCGGTGCCACCCACGCGGGAAGAAAGAAGAATCTGTTCCAAACAACAAGCGTGTGGGTCCGGCAATGTCCAGGGCCCGACGAAACACTGTGGTCAGGTTCAAGCCTTCGTATTTCATCCAGCTATTGGTGGACGATGTATCCAAATAGACATTCGGGCATAAGCTGGCCAGCATTAGTGCTTCGCGGAAATAACCAGCTCCAAAGTGGGGCACAACAAACTTCAATTCAGGGTGGCGGAGTGCTGGACCATGCAGATCGATGGGGTTGGAAAAGCGCATATCGAAAGGGGAGGGAAGTCCCAACCGTTTGCGAACTCCAATACTTAGAACACCGCAATGGGCAAAGATGGCTGCACCGGGTTGACTGGCTGCCTTCTGGTACACCGCCTCAAATTTCGGATCGGAAAGACTGTAGCGGTGCATTGCAGGGAACAGGCAAATAGTGCGCAATCCAGAAGCAAATGCCTGGTCGATGGTTGCTGGCGCTGTATCCGAAAGAGGGTTCAAAAGAAAGCAGCCACGGAAACGTGACGGGTGTGCTTGTACAGCTGCGGCAACAGAGTCCTCGTCGCCAGGAATGCTGGCAATTAGTGCGGCGCGCTGAATGCCGTGGCGCTTCATTTCGTTAATCCATAAAGCGGCTAGAGCTTCCGCTTCCTCAGGGGGCGGCTGCCAGGATAACTCAACCGCTACCTCTTGTGGGTCGCGGTTGGTTAGCAGTTTCAGAAAACGATGAGAAAAGAAATGAACGTGAGCATCATAGAGATCCAATTCACCCCAAGGAGATTGGATCGGCATGATGACTTAGGCTACGCTAGCGAGGCCTTCCGCTGGAGGGAAGCGTGTGACTCCTGCAGCCAGGGCAAGTTGAGTTAGACCAGCAACGTTGTTTACGTTGAGTTTCTTCATCATTGTCTTGCGATAGCTCCGTACCGTTTGTAGACCAAGGTCCAGAAGAACAGCAATTTCCTTGCTGGTTTTTCCTTCGGCTACTAAACGGAGCACCTGTAATTCCCGAGGAGACAATCCTTCAAGAACGCCCGGTAATTGCTTAGTTTCTAAGTCTCCACGCTGGATCCTGGTTAGCAGCCGGTCGGAAACCTGTGGGCTAAGATAAGATCCGCCCTTGGCTACTGTTCGCAAGGCTTCGAGTAGGTCGCTGTCGGAAGCGCGCTTTAGAACAAAGGCACGCGCTCCACCGCGAATGGCACCAACCACGGAGTGTTCATCGTCGAACATGGAAAGGACGATAATCTTCACGTCAGGGCAATGTCTTAAGATTTCAGTAGTTGCTTCAATGCCGTTTAGTCCTGGTAAGCCGATGTCCATCAGTACAATGTGCGGATTGGATTTCTTGCACATTTGAACGGCGTCCGTGCCATTTTCAGCCTCTCCAACAACTCGAAACTCGTCGGTAAATTTGAGGATAGCTTTGATACCATCCCTCATAATTTTGTGATCGTCTACCAAAAGAAGATCATATTGCATAATGTTTTTCCCGGGTCCTATATCTGGAGTTAGCAAGTCCTAGTACTCCAAACTTTTATTATTGTACCCTTTCCTGGGGTAGTTTGTAGCACAAAAGTTCCATCTGATTGTTCAGCGTGATTTTTCATTAATTCGATTCCTAGTCCAGATGATGGCAGGGCCGAATCGAAACCCTTCCCGTTGTCGCGAATTTCTAAAACTGGCCCCTTAGCCGTACCCTTAAGCAGCACCTCAACCTGGGTTGCATTGGAGTGCCTGGAGACGTTGTCCAGGGCCAGATCAGCGATACGATAAAAGGCATTAGCCAAAGGCAATCTTAGTTGCAAGCCAGGGTGGACATTCAGCCGAACGGTGGCTGGTATGGACTGGCGGTATCTGCCTGCTAGTCTGTCGAGGGCATATGCGATACCCGTCCGTTCCACGATATTCGGATTCAGCTCGTAGCTAACTTCACGAACTTGAGACATGGCTTGTTCCAGCATCTCCTGAATCTCCGTTGTGCGAGGCCCCAACTCTGGGATTATTTCGATAAAATCCATTCGAAGCACGGCAAGTTGAAGGCCGACGGCACTCAAGACTTGACCAACCTGATCGTGCAAGATTCTGGCGATACGGGCCGATTCCACTTCCCTGTGGTGAATATGCGAGATCAGGTTTTGAGTGGCCGTTGGTTGTTCAACCATTTACTTACTTTTGCGCCGCACTGCGCGACGGGCCGTTTCCACAACAGCGGCCGCGTTCATATGAAATTTCTCTAACACTTGTTCGGGAGTTCCCGATTCCGCGTAGAAATCACCTACTCCATGAAATTCCATGATGCAGGGATTTGTTTCCGCAACAACCTGGGCAACACGAACGCCGAGGCCGGTTTCCACGAAATGCTCTTCTACTACAGCAATCGCGCCGGTTTCTTTGGCTGCTTTTGCAATTATGTCGCGATCGATAGGCTTGATTGTATGCATATCGATGACACGTGCGGAAATGCCTTCAGCGGCAAGTGCATCGACAGCTTTCAGGGACTCAGCGACCATCAGTCCATGAGAAATAATAGTGACATCATTCCCATCGGTAAGTTGAATGGCCTTGCCAATTTCGAATACTTGGCCAGGATCATAAATGTGAGCGACTTTCACACGCCCGGCCCGAATAAAAACGGGTCCGTCGAAATAAGCGGCGGCCTTCACTAAGGCGAATGTGGAAACCTCGTCGCATGGACAAAGCACTGTGAAGCCGGCAAGCGAACAGGCCAAGCCGATATCCTCAACACTCATCTGCGAAGGACCATCTTCGCCAATTGAAATACCGCTATGGGTGCCAACCACTTTAAGATTCACTTTGGGATAGGCAACGTTGACACGCAATTGCTCGAAGCCTTTATTCATTACGAAGGCTGAAAAGCTGGCGACAAATGCGATTTTTCCGCTGGCTGCCATGCCGGCACCAATGGAGACCATGTTCGATTCTGCAATTCCACAGCTGAAAAAACGACCGGGGAATTCCTGGCCAAACCAGTGAGTGTAGGTGGACTTAGAAAGGTCGGCGTCGCAACATACTACGTTCGGATTTTCTTTGCCTAATTCCAGCAATGCTTTGCCGAAGGCCTCGCGCGTGGCAGCGCCCAATTTCAACTCATACTTCCCGTTCGCCGCCATTAGCCGATCTCCTTCAAAGCCATTGCTAACTGTTCTTCCGTCGGCGCCATGCCGTGGAATTTCGGATTATTCTCCATGAACGAAACGCCTTTGCCCTTTACTGTATGTGCCAGCAGAATGCTTGGCTTGCCTTTGGTGCTTGCCGCATTTGCGAAGGCCGCCTGCAATTTAGGAATGTCGTGTCCGTCAACTTCAATCACGTGCCATCCAAAAGATCGCCATTTATCGGCCAGAGGTTCCAACTCCATAATGTCTTTCACCCAACCGTCTAACTGAATTCGGTTGTAGTCAAGAATGGCAACAATGTTGTCCACCTTGTGGAAGGCTCCATACATGGCGGCTTCCCAAATTTGTCCTTCTTGAATTTCACCATCGCCCAGAACTACAAAAACGCGTGTAGGGCTTTTATCGAGGCGTGCTGCTTCGGCCATGCCTAGTCCTAAACTCAAGCCAACGCCGAGAGAACCGGTGGAAGCTTCGAGCGCTGGGATGAACCTGCGATCCGGATGTCCCTGGTAGATAGAACCAATAGTACGCAGAGTATTCAACGTCTCAACGGGCGTATAACCGCATTCGGCCATAACCGAATAGAGGACTGGTGCAGCGTGGCCTTTGGAAAGAATGAAGCGGTCGCGGTCGACCCAAGTGGTATTGGCCGGGTCGTGGCGCATCACGTCAAAATAAAGAGTTGTGAGTATTTCCACGGCGGAAAGCGATCCGCCCGGGTGGCCGCTCTTGGCCTCTGTAATCATCGTTACGATGTGGCGGCGGATCTTGCGGCAGATTTCCTGCAATTCCGTCACATTACTGGTCTTTTGCATGCTCTTAAGAATGTATCATTTTCAGAAGGCTCCCTGCGGCTTTAAGGCAGCTAGAGATCAAGACAGTGATGGCATCTTTCCTCGTCGTCGGTCTCCGTTAGTATGTTACCCTTCATTTGATGGAGCTTTCTGACATCTACCAAGGCCTTGGCGAAGAGGCCTTCGGGCAACTGCTGCGCTCGATTTCCCTAGGCAAACTGAAGACTTATCAACTTTTTGAGAGGATGAAGTTTCGACTACGCCTTTCGAAGTTGAGTGGGGAGACTTTGCGTAAGGCACAACCTCACTTGTGGGAGCGGCTGAAAGAGAAGGATCAGGAACTAGCCACAGACTTAGCCCAATCCATTCTTGTATGCCACTTGGATTTGATCATAGAAGTACTGAACTTTCTAGGCATTCCACATGAAGAAGGTTTTTTTGCTAAAGAGACCGACGTGAATTCCTATTTAACTGCGGGCTGGCAAAAACGTGCTTTCGACAATTTTAAGGACAAGCTCAACCGGGACGTACTGGCGTTCTACCTGAATCACTTGGCCTTTGAATCTACGAAAGATCCTGTTTTGTTCCAGCCGTCCGCCTGATTTCTAAAAGCTAAGGATGTAGCCTTCGTGACTACTGCTCAACAACTCCATGAAGCCATTCAAAAGGGCGATTTGGCGGCGGCTTCCGAATTGGTTTCCGCAGATGCTTCTTTGCTAGCCGGAGGCGGGGCTGCCGGGATGCCTCCACTGATGCTTTCCATTTATATGAGGCAGGTAGCTATTACGAAAATGCTGATTGCACATGGAGCAACTTTGGATTGCTATGCTGCTGCGGCAATTGGGGACACCGCAAAACTAAGGGAAATGCTGGCGAGCGATTCTGCGAAGCTGGTGGAACATTCTTCAGATGGTTGGACACTTCTTCATTTGGCTTGCTTTTTCGGGCAAATAGAAACCGTAGAGATGCTGCTTGAAAAAGGAGCGAACGTCCATGATCAATCGGCAAATACTATGGCCAATCAACCTTTACATGCGGCAGCGGCTGGACGGCACGGGGAAATTGTGGCGATGCTTTTGGCTGCTGGGGCTGACGTGAATGCCCGGCAGAGCGGCGGCTACGCTCCTCTTCACGCCGCAGCGGCGAACGGAGACGAGCAGATGGTGAGGATGTTTCTTGCCCATGAAGCGGATCGGTCTGCTGGTACCGAAAAAGGCTTGATGCCCATTGACATGGCTCGCGACAAAGGTCATATGCACATAGTGGAATTACTGAGCCAATCATGATTCAAGAAAATCTCCAACAGATTGCTGGAAAGGCTCAAGAGGCGATTGCTTTGGCAGCAACAGCTGATGCGCTTGAAGTTGTCAGGGTTGAGTATCTTGGTCGAAATGGAGCTTTGGCCGGGTTGAGCAAGGAGATGAAAAATCTCAAGCCTGAGGAAAAAGCCTCGGTGGGGAAGCTGCTCAATCAGGTGAAGAATTCGCTAGAACAGGATTTTGATGTCAGGAAAGCTGCCTTTGATAAGGTGGCGTTGGACGCGCGGCTGGAATCGGAATGGATCGACCTGACGCTGCCTGCCGCGGGAACGCGGCCTGGAAGTATTCACCCATGTACACAAGTGCAGCAGGAAATTGAGGATCTTTTTGTCTCCTTGGGATTCACCGTTCTTGATGGCCCGGAAGTTGAGACCGAGTACAACAATTTTGATGCGCTGAACATTCCAGCTGACCATCCGGCGCGGGACATGCAAGACACTTTTTGGCTCACTGGGGGCCACTTGCTGCGAACACATACTTCGCCGGTGCAGGTTAGAGGAATGAAGAAGCTAGGGCCACCGCTGCGTATGATCGCCCCTGGCCGCGTGTTCCGCAATGAAGAAGTGGACGCCAGCCATGAGCACACCTTTTATCAGTTGGAAGGCATGATGATTGACCGCAATGTTTCCATTGCGAATTTGACCTATTTCATGAAAACGCTGCTCACTGGCATTTTCAAGCGTGAAGTTACGGTTCGGCTGCGTCCAGGATATTTTCCATTCGTCGAACCTGGTTTTGAGCTGGATATTCAATGTCTGATTTGTGGTGGTCCTGGTTGCGCGGTTTGCAAGCATTCGGGATGGGTGGAACTTTTGCCCTGCGGATTAGTGCACCCCAATGTACTTCGTAAAGCGGGAATTAATCCTGATGAATATGGTGGGTTTGCTTTCGGCTTGGGTCTCACGCGGTTGGTGATGATGCGCTATGCCATTGACGATATTCGTTGGCTGCAAAGCGGCGATCTGCGTTTCTTAAAACAGTTTTAGGAGCCCTGAATACAGTGAAGTTTTCTCGTAACTGGATGGCGGAGTTTGTGGGTCCACTGGATGTGGATGCAGGCAAACTTGGCCACATGATCACTACCAAGACTGCTGAATGCGAAGGCGTGGAAGAGCATGGCGCGCATTTCGCAACGGTGTGTGCTGCAAAAGTAATGTCAGTGGAGCCGATTGAGGGTGGCCATAATCGTAAGGTGTTGGTGGACACTGGCCGTTACGGTGTGAAGACGGTAGTCTGCGGTGCCTCCAATTGCCGGGTTGGGATGATGACTGCCTATTTTCCTATTGGGCTGAAAACGGTTTCAGGAGTGGAAAGCGATGGCATGTTGGCCAGCGCTGCTGAACTTTCGATCAATGGAAATCACGACGGGATTATTGAACTTGATGGGCTTTGGCCCGGCGAGGCGATTACGAATTGCGAGCCGGATATTCTGGTGGAGATCGACAATAAATCGTTAACGCACCGCCCCGATTTGTGGGGGCATTATGGGATGGCTCGTGAAGTTGCCGCGATCCTGAACCGCCCGCTGAAAGATCCCGTAGATCTTTCGCTTTTGCCTAGCGGTGATTCTCCTGTTTCGGTGACTATTGAAGATTTCACGTTGTGTCCACGCTACAGTGCTTTGCTGTTTGAGAACGTGAAAATTCAACCTTCTCCGCTATGGTTTCAGTATAGGTTGCAATCGGTGGGATTGAATCCTATCAGCAACGTGGTGGATGTTACGAATTACATTGCTGCCGAATTGGCGCAGCCGATGCACGCGTTTGACGCTGATAAGATCCAGGACTTGAAAATCATTGTTCGGCGCGCCACTGAAGGTGAACAAGCGAAGGCCTTGAATGGGGAAACTTATACTTTGGATCAGTCATCGCTAGTGATTGCTGATCCTAAAGGCATTGTGGCAATTGCTGGAGTGATGGGTGGGGCGGATTCTGCCACGGATGCTGGGACTACGCGAATTCTTTTGGAATCGGCGAATTTTCATGCGGGAAGTGTTCGCAAGACTTCTTCAAAGTTAAAATTACGGACTGATGCTTCGATGCGATTTGAGAAGGCTCAGGATCCGGCCAACACTGTACGCGCCTTAGCCCGTGCAATTCCATTACTGGAACAAGTGTGTCCTGGAATTCAGTTGGTTGGTGGTTTGGTGGATCTGAAGCAGCTAGCTGCCGCACCCCCGCCAATTATGCTTTCGTTGAAGTGGTTGGAAGCAAAACTGGGCCGAGAAATTTCATTGGGCGAAGTGGTGGATATTCTGACTCGCTTGCAGTTTGGGGTAACTGAAACATCCCCTGGTATTTTGCAGGTTGAAATCCCTTCGTGGCGTGCCACCAAGGACATTGCGATCAAAGACGATCTGGTTGAAGAAGTAGGAAGGATGATTGGTTATGAATCGATTCCACCCACTCCGCCTGCATCGCCAGCCGTGGTTCCTCCGGCGTCGCCGGAACGGTTATTTCATCGAAGGTTACGGCAGCAGTGCGGGGCTCAGGGATTCACGGAAGTCTATAACTATTCCTTTTTGACCAAAATTGAAGTCGCACCATTTGGACTATCCGAAGTGGATCATGTGGGTGTACTAAACCCCATTGTTCAAGGTCAAGATCTTTTGCGGGCAAGTTTACTTCCGGGGATGCTGCGAAACATCCGTGAAAACGCAAAGCATTCTCCCGATTTCCGACTATTCGAAATTGGGAAGGAAATTCACCCTCGGTACGAAGATTTACCAGATGAGGTTCCCCATCTTACTGCAGTACGTTTTATTAAGGATGATGACGAAGCTAAGGGCCTGTTTGAATTAAAAGGCCTGGCCGAAAACTTGATTTTCAAATGTGTTCTGCATCCTACAAAAGCTTTTTCCTACGAACATCCGGCGCGAACTGCTGAAGTTCGCTGGCGGGACGAGATAGTCGTGGGCCGATTGTTTGAGTTTCATCCCAATATGGTTGAAGTGGGACGCGCCTCTGTTCTAGATCTCAATCTGGAAAAGCTGTTTTCTCTCACAACCAATGATGGGAAGTATAAACCTATCGCACGGTTCCCATTCAGCGCGTTCGATCTTTCCATTGTGTGCGAACGGCGAACAATGGTCGGAACTTTGCTGGACCAAATATCTCTGTTGGTTGGAAACGAGCTGGAATCGGTGCAATACCTGCGGCAATATCAATTGCCCGACAACAAGATTTCGGCCAGTTTCAAAATCACGTTAGTTGCAATGAATCGAACACTGACTAGCGAAGAGGTTACCGAAGTGCGCCAGCGCATTATCCGAGGGTTGGAATATTCGGGTTACGAGCTGCGGACATAGTCTTGGCAAGTTGCTGAACGCGGTCCATGCTTGTTGCGCGAATAGTTTCATAGCCACGAATTTGATCGGGCAGGGAAGCCATTTCAAAGGCATGATTCATGTCTCCGGTGGCAATTGCCTCGTTGACTAGGTTTTTGTACCAGGGGATTAGCGCTTTTTCCCGGCGTCGCAACTCGGCATATCCAAACAGATCGAAAGGCGTTCCACGCAATGTTTTCAAGGGTGCCAGCATCCGCAGGGCCCACATAGGGACATTGAGTTTATGCTTTAATCCAAAGCGGCGAAGCAGTGGCGGGTGGAGGTTGAAGCCGATGGACTCTATGGACTCCCATTGTTGCTGAAGTCCCTCCTGGAACTCTGTCGACGTCAACAAGCGGGCCACTTCATATTCATCTTTAATAGCCATCAGCTTATACAAGTTGCGATCTACAGCGGCTCGCAAGTCGGCCGGAACGCTGCTGCAGAAGGCCTGAAAGTCTGCGGCGTATGCGCTGTTTTGGTAAGCCGTCAGACGTGCAACGTAATCCACATCTGCCGTTGATTTCTCAACTGGAGTCAACAAGCTTTCTACCCATGCGGCATCGTGATAAACCTTGCGGCCCCAACGGAACACCAGCAAATTCTTTTCAATCGTAACGCCATTTAAGCGGATGGATTCTTCGATGGACTGCAATGAAATAGGGACTAATCCAGCTTGCCATGCTGTTCCAAGCATCAACATATTCACGTAAATGTGCGATCCGAAAAGTTGTTCGGCCAGGCGTGATGCATCGAAGAAAACATTATGGCCGCGCTTGGTTAACGACGCAATCAAATCCACCAGCCGGCCATCGCCCATCAGATGAGTACGGGCTCGAATGGAATCTCCCGTGGGGATTTCGGCAGTGTTGACAACCGCAGTGGTTCGGTCGGGATGCGCTGTTTTCAAATTTTCATTGCTGGTCGCACCCAGGAGGTCGAAGCCCAATAGCAGATCCAAATTGGCGGCGTTAGTTTTGTTTGACCCTTCCAGATGCTGCTTACCGATGAGGATGTGGGAAACAACCGCGCCACCTTTTTGGGCCAAGCCCGTTTGGTCCAGCGTCAGCACATGAAGGCCATCGAGCAACGCTGCCTGAGCAAGCAGCGCGTTCACCGTCACCACGCCGGTTCCGCCAATACCGGGGCCAAGGATGCGATATCCGTTATTGCCGATTTCGGCAAATTGTTTGGGCTGCGGAACATCAATTGATGGAAGTTCAGGAAGTGTTTTGCGACGAAGTCCAGTGCCAGCTTTCAGATTTATGGTGACGAACGAAGGACAATCTCCGAGGGCGCATGAATAGTCTTTGTTGCAGGAAGATTGGTGAATGCGCATCTTCTGGCCCAGCGGAGTTTCTGTTGGGTGAAGGCTCATGCAGTTGGATTGCTTCACGCAATCGCCGCAACCTTCGCAGACTTCCTCGTGGATTACGAGACGCTTGGTTGGCTCAGCCTGAATTCCTCGCGACCGTTCCCTGCGTTTCTCTGCGGCGCATTGCTGATCGTAGATAATGGCCGTAACACCCGGGACCTTTTCCATTTCAGCCAGCGTCCGTTCCAGCTCCAGGCGATCACGGGCCTCTGCGTTCGCTGCTAAATCGAGTTGCGCGTAGTTGTCCAGGAACTCTGTCAGGACCACGATTTTAACAACGCCTTCGGCTGCTAATTTCCTTGTGAGCGCGGGAATGGGAAGTTGTCCCTCGGCCTTCTGCCCTCCAGTCATGGCTACTGCTGAGTTGTAAAGAATCTTGAAAGTGATGTTGGCTCCGCTGGCAATGGCCGCATTGATTGCCAACTGGCCGGAATGAGCCAGCGTACCATCACCCATGTTTTGGAAAATATGTTTCTGGTCAACGAAGCGGTGCATGCCGATCCACATAGCACCTTCGCCGCCCATCTGCGGAGCAAAATCGTAACCGCGATTTACAGAGTGGAGCATTACACCCATACCGCTGCAGCCGATCCCGCCGCCAGCGATTTGTCCTTCCAACAATAATGTGGAACGGTTGTGCGGGCATCCACTGCAATAGTTAGGACGGCGCGGCGGCGAAAGCGAAGACGGCCGCATCCCGATTGCTTCCAAAAGTTGCCGGCGTGCCTTGATGCTTTGAAGACCTGAGGATTGCTCCAAACGGCCTGCCAGCAGCCTTGCCACAACATCGGCATCAAATTCTCCGCCAGTAGAAAGTAAAGCCTCCCCGCGTTCATCTTCCTTGCCTAAGATCAGCGGACGGTTGGGGAGATTGTAAAGAACGTCACGCAACTGCAATTCCAAAAAGCTGCGCTTTTCCTCCACAACTAAGATTGTTTCTAAGCCGGCGGCGAACTCGCGTGCAAAATTTGGCTCAATCGGAAAGGTCATGCCGAACTGTGCAACGCGGATTCCAAGCTGCTCCAGTTCCGGGCGGCCAATGCCGATATCGGCCAGCGCTTGCATTAAATCGTAAAATGCTTTTCCGGCGGATACAATGCCCAGCTTGGCATTTTCTTTTGCTCCAAAGCTGCGATTCACAGTGTTCAGGCGTGCATAGGCACGTGCAGCCTCCAGCCGCCTGCGGTTCACTTCCAACTCCAACTTCAAAGTGAAGGGGGCAATCATTTTCTCGTCAGTATGTTTTGCATAGCCTTCGGGCAACTGGATGTTCGGCAGTTGTGGTGAAAGGGTAACGGTGCTGCCGCCGTCACAAACGTTGGTCACCATTTTCATGCCGACCCAGTTTCCAGACCATCGGGAAAGTGCAATGGCGTGCAAACCGAACTCAAGAATTTCGCGCGATGTCCCTGGGTAAAAAGTGGGGATGCCCAGGTTCATTAAACTGAAATCACTTTGATGAGGAATGGTTGAACTTTTGCAAGCGTGGTCGTCCCCAGCTAATGCAATTGCGGCTGAATTAGGCCCAGTTCCTGAAAGATTAGCATGGCGAAGCGCGTCGCCAGCACGATCCACGCCAGGCCCTTTGCCATACCAAAAACCTACAACGCCATCTACTTTCTTTTTTCCAAGCAAGTGGATCATCTGGCTTCCCCACACTGCGGTGGCTGCCAACTCTTCATTCACACCAGGTACAAAGTGAACATTGGCTTCGAGCAATAATTTCGAGGCGCGATTCAAAGTCAGGTCATAGCCGCCCAACGGCGACCCTTCATAACCGGAAATAAACGACGCGGTGTTGAGTCCGGCGGCCCGGTCGCGACGCATCTGTTCCAAGGGCAGACGCACCAGTGCTTGAATGCCGGTTAAATAGACTGTTCCACTTTCTTTTGTGTACCTGTCGTCCAGCGACGGTTTGTTCATTTTTGGCCTTGTCTTAATTGTGCCGTATCCAGCACCCATCGGCGCAGAATCAGGTATCCGCGATCCTCAGGATTGAATCGGCGGCCGCCTTGATGGCCGTCCTCTTTTCCTGATTGGATGTTCAAAGGCTTGCGTAGCAGTTTACTTTGCTCAACGTTTGTTTCGCTAATTCGTTCCTGCAAGATTTTATAATTTGCGTAAACCGCCTTCTCCGAAATGAATCCGTTACTTTGATCTTGCAACTCCATGGACGGGACGCGACCAGGCACTGCATGGCAACTCAGGCAAGCATTTTCATCTTCGCGCTGAGGCTTCATTAATTCTGGCGTTACCCATTTTCTGAAGTACTCATAGTTGCTTTTCCATTCTGGAGACATCGCGGAAACTTCAGCGGGCGGGGGTTCGTAGAAGTTTGGCCGTTGTTTTTGAAGCACCGCTTTTACTTCAGGCAAGTCACGCACGTGGACATCTGCGGCCAAACGAAGAGCTTCAGATTTCAGACGCGAATCGGTTTGAGGTGTGGTGATTTGCTTGATCAATAATTGAGCAGCTCGGTCGCGATACTTCTGGTATGGATCTGCGACAGGCTTGCTGCTGGCCACCTCTGGAAGCGGTTTTTTATAGTTGATCATCCAGGAAATACTTGGGAGCCAGACCATTTCTTCCATCGGCGTATTGAATTTCTGCGGCATGAAATCAAATAGCGGATCAGTCTGCAAATCGGCATTCGCGTGGACCACTTTGCCTAAGGAACGTGCCAGAAACCAATCGGCGGAATCCTTGTCCATCTGTTTCATCTCGCGCCTATTTTCTTCCAGTGCTCCGCGCTCCGGGGCGAACTTGGGGATGATCAGCGAATAGAATAGCCGCTGCTGTTCTTCTGTTTTCGGTAAATTCCAGCGGGCGCGACTGAACAAGCGTTCCAGCGGACGGGTCAATTCCGCGCGACGCTCGGCATCCCCTGCGCCCCGTTGAAATTGTTCCAATAGCGGCTCCAGAAACTCTTGAGTTCCCGGCAATGTGATAACCCGAGGATCGGAAATCGAAGTGGCTGCAATGGTACGCAGTTCTTCATCTCCAGTTGTAGAAAAGTCGAGAAGCTTCTTTTGCAGCGGCTCATATGGGGCAAGCGCGGCCGCCTCCACGGCTAAGCGAACTTGCTCTTTCGTGGTGCTGCCCTGCCAAAAGCTGAGCACAGCTTTGCCAATCATTTCACCGCTCTTTCCCGTGATGTAACCCATTTGCCCTGGGCCACCATCACCGCCCGCTTGATTGTAGAAAGTAGAAGCGATGTTGACTAAGTGCCGCACCACAACTTTATTATTGGGCTGGTCAATGCGTTTGGAAATGGTTTCGAACAAATGGCGGAGTTCTGGATATTGGTGCTCGCCACTGGGATTCGCGCGCTGCCCGTTGACGATGAACAATGCTTCCGTTTGATACCGTTTCGCGGTTTCTGCCAGAGCGTTTGTCTCAGGAGTTTCCAGGAGATTCAAGAACGCTTGGTTCAAACTTTGACGGATGGGCTGATTCCAAATCCACCAATTCCATGCTGCTCGACTGGACCAGGCACGGACTCCTGGGTGCGGGTCGCGGTTCATCATTTGATTTATGGTTGTGCCCAGTTTGCTGTAGTTCGCATTAGTGTGGGTCATCACGCCATCGGTTCGCATGATCAGAGCCGCCGCAATGGATTCCCGAGTCAGGTCATCACCATTCTGATAAACCGGGTAGAGGTAGTCCCAGCCTTTATCGTCAATCAGAGTTTGCCGCATACCCCAGCGTGCTGCTTCGCGTACCATTTTCACTGGGTCGCCAAGACCTTTTAGTTGATGTTCAATCGCGCGTTCGTCGTGGATTGCACCCAGGGCGATGTATGCCCAATACCTCACCTGAGGAGATTCGTGTTTGGCACCGGGGATTATGAACGGTAGAAACTCGCGATCGTTTTCAGCGAAACCTAGTTGCGCCATGGCACGGAATCGGGCGATGGTATCGGCGATGGATTCCTGTTCGCGTGGTGCAAAGTCAGCCGATGTAGGAGCCGCCGCGTTGTCTGGATACAAGCGACTCAGGGCATGTAATGTATATGCAGTAGTGACGAAACCAGTGAGGGCATGATTGTTCCAGCGGCCATAAGTATCTTGATGGCTGAGTAGTGCGGTTACGCCGCGCTTCACCACTGGATCTGCATCGGTGAAACCGAGGGATTGTAACGCTGTCAAGGCAAGAGCGGTTGGAGCCGGATCGATATCTTTTTCATCCTGCTTAATCTTCCAACTGACGCCAATATCATCTGTCTTGCCCGGATCAAATTGCCACATACCATCGGGACGCTGCGTTTGGCGAATACGCCGTTCATCTGCGGCAACTTGAGCGCTTGCGCGCACCATGAAGTTTTTCGCTTCGTCAGAATCTCCTTTTAGTGCGGCATAATTCTTGGGGAACACTTCCTGGAAGAACAGGATGCGATTGGAAAGATCGTCGTTGTACCGTGGAACAACACCCAAAATACTTTGTGCTTTTTCCTCCAGCGCTATGAGGTACTTGTCGTTCTGTGTCTTATCGAAAGCCGTACGCAAAATTGTTCCCGCGAAGCGATAGACCACCGATTGGCCAACGTTCGAACCAGGGCCGGCAGCGTTGATGCCACTGGGATCGGCTGATTGCAAAATGTGATTTGCGGCGCGAATTTGTTGTGCCGAATGAAGGCGCTTGGGGGCTATCTGTTTTTCAATGGTGCTGACGTTGAAGCCAGCGGCGCGCGTGCCTGCCGGACCATCCCCCAAATCCAGAGGAGCAAGCGAAGTGTTGTTGGCAGCATCTTTCAACGTGTTAGTGGGCCGCAAGCATTCATACATCACGGTGATCAGGTGGCGCAGGTTGGCCACGTTTTCTACCTTGTATCCGTTGGCGATGGCAACTGCCGGACCCCAAACGCCAGACTGCGTATGACAACTCATGCAATGGGTTCCCATGAGGTTGCCGGTATCACGAATGCGCCGCTCAACTGATGCGCCGCGTGGACGATTCAGCAGCCAAGCATCTACCTGGGCCATGTGATCGTACATGGCTTGACGAACCGCTTTGCGAGGATCTGAGTAGGGTGCCAAATCGCGCAGACGAAGTTCAACCTCATAGCCAGGTGAATTCGATTCCACTTTCAAAAAGTAGACGCCACCGGGTTGCAATGTGCGGCTGATTTCGGTGCGATGCGATTCTTGCTGTTGATGGACGCGTTCGTTGGCATTGGCTCCTTGGCGGAACTCCTTACCATCTGCTGTGTAGAACAAAACCTGATGAACCACCAGCGGATCGGGCACCGTTAAGTTGGCGGTGAACAGGCGCGGGGTGGTGCCTTTGAATTCAATACGGAACCAATCAAGGCCTGTTTCCCCAACCTTGCCGTTGTCGAAATATTCAATGTCGTCGGCTGAACCGGTGACGTGCAGAGTTTCTTCGCCACCGCTGGCTCCCATGGAAATAGCTTGTGCAGTGGCGATGGAATCGTTTGGTTCCACTTCCACGATCATTCCTCGTTTCGATTCGCCGAAGTTTACAGGCTTAATGCTAGTACGCAGTTTCGCTTTGATACCTACCGGCCAAATGGTGCGCCGCGGTGAGGCGGTGATTTTGGAGATGATGCCAGTTTCGCGCCAGCGGGGCAGATTGAAGATTGGCTCTTCGTCCTCAACCTTGGTCACTTTTAAAGTGTAGTTGCCCGTCTTCGGTGCTCGCCATAGCATATAGAAATCGGGGTCTAAGGCATGGAGCACTTTGCGATAGCCTTCCCATTCAACGGCAACGCGTCCATTGGCGGGGAGTTTCGAGGGCTCCGGCAGGCCCACCGAAATTTCCACAATTTGGCCTCCGGTTATCTGTTGGGACTGATTGTACTGATCTGTGAAATCGACCGTGTCTGCGAACGCGGATGTAATGATGGCGGCTAGGAGTGCAAGACGAGTGAACATAGGGCTAATAGTGGATCGTATCAAAATTTTAAAGATAACGATCAACGAATTGGAGTTGGTCCGCGTATGACATGATGAGAGCGCAAACGCGGTGGACATAAAAACTATAACTCTCGAAGGGATTCCCCCAAGCGTGATTGACGAATCTGACGCAACTACCATTGTCCGAAAGGCTCAAGCGGGGGATTTGGAGGCGTTTGAATGGCTGATTCGCAAGCATGAAAGGCAGGTTTTAGGCCTTTGTTATCACGTGCTGGGGAACTTGGAAGATGCCAAGGATGCGGCTCAAGATACGTTTCTGAAATTGCATCAACAAATCGGAAGCTTTAATTATGAGCGGGAGTTTACGCCCTGGTTGCTGACGGTGGTGCGAAATCTTTGCCGTGACCGCTTGCGAGCGCGTCGGCCAATGGACCAATTAGACGACTTGCCATTGACTGATGTGGCCCGGGATCCAGAAGCGCTGGCGAGATTCGCTGAGGAGTGGGGGGTCTTAAAGCAAGCGATTGCCAGTTTGCCGGAGCGCGAGCGTGCCGCTTTGGAGATGCGGGAATTAGAGGAATTATCGAGCGCGGAAGTTGCGGCGCGCTTGGGTGTGACGGAGGAGACAGTTCGTAGTCAGGTGTGGAATGCCAAAGCGAAGTTGAAGCGATTTTTAAGGAGCATCTTATGATTACTCCAAAAGCGTTGGAGGAAGTGCGGGAAGGAGTAATGGGAAAGTTGCAACGTCAACGGGCGGCTAAACGCGGAACGGTGGTGTGTGTTGCTGTGGCGTGCCTGGTACTTTGGATGCCGGTGAAAGAGACGAATGCTCCGCAAATAGCTACACCTGTTTTGGTGAGCAAGGCGGTTGTCACTGAGACGACTCAAAGTGTCACAAATTCGCCGTCACAGCAAAGAGCGGCGCCGGCCAAGCAGAGAGTCTTACCGGTGAAGGAAATTGTAAAGCAAGGTCCCCCGCCTGCGTACATCAAGATATTGACTGATGATCCAAACGTAGTTTTCTTGTTAGTGAACAGTGAAGGAGGAACAGAATAATGCGATTTGCACTTGTAGTCTTAATGGCTGGCTTCGCGCTTGCCCAGGATGTGAATGTAACCAAGGTGGTTGAAGTTCGGTATAGCGACACCAGCAGGCTGCACACATTGCTTGTACCGTCCAAGGGGATTACTATGCGGATAGACCCTGCTGGAAAGTTTATCGTTTTTCAGGGTATTCAAAAAGAAGTGGAAGTATTGGAAGAAGTTCTTAAAAAGATCGATGTCCCGCCAATCAATTTGGAGTTCACCTTTGAATTGATCGCTGGCTCAAAGACAACGGGAAAATCAACTGATCTTCCACCTGCCTTAGGTGGCGTTGCAAAGGAAATGAAGACCCTCTTCGGTTTTCAAAGCGTAACGCTAATAGATACCATGACCATCCGCATACAGGAAGGCAAGGATAGCGGGGCAAATGGCGCGCTTCCCTCACTAATGACCGCCGATGCGAACCCGCCGAAAGCCACCTACAGCATCAATATCAAACATGCCTTTGCGAATGGTACGAAGGGGAGCAGGTTGGTGAGACTTGGAGACCTTCGTTTCAATGCAAAGATCCCTTTTACTACAACTTTTGCTGGCAACACACAATTTCAATTTAGCGAGATGGGCATACAAACAGGTCTTGACGTCAGAGAAGGGCAGCGGGTGGTTGTAGGCAAAGTCGGTATGGATTCAGGATCCAATCCGTTCTTCCTCGTCGTCTCCTGCAAAGTTGTCGAATAGATTAGCTCGGGCAGGAAATCGTACAATGCTAGTTTCTACCTAATGCGTTCCGTCCCACTCATTGCCCATCGCACCATGGAAGTGCGCGAAGTTCCACAGCCTCCCGATCCAACTCCAGGTCAAGTAACTGTAAGGATCACTGCCGTAGGCATCTGCGGCAGTGATTTGCATTGGTATCAGGATGGCCGCGTTGGACATATTCAGACTCCATATCCAAGGCTGCTTGGCCACGAACCGGCCGGAGAAATTTCGGCTCTTGGGGCTGGGGTTACGAATTTGAAAATCGGCCAGCGAGTTGCCATTGAACCAGCAATCACTTGCGGCCTTTGCGAATACTGCCGAACCAATTTCCACAACCACTGCGATGAACTTGTGTTCCACGGCAGCATTGCAGCGGAAGGTTTCTTCCAGGATTATCTGAATGTTCCTGCGAAGAATTGCCTTCCTGTTCCCGATTCGTTCAGCCTGGCACAGATTACTCTCATTGAACCTCTAGCGGTAATTGTTCATGTGTTGGAATTGACCCCGGTGCGCCTTGGCGAAACAGTGGCCATCCTTGGTGCTGGACCCATCGGCCTTCTTACCGCTACTCTGGCACGGCTTGCCGGAGCCTCTGAAATTATCGTTGGTGATCGGCTTCCACATCGTTTGAAACAGGCTCGAGCTATGGGATTCACGAACACCGTGGAAATGCCTCGCCAAAGTTTTCGCGATGCAGTGAAGGACCTGACGCATGGGCGCGGAGCGGACATTGTGTTCGACGCCGCAGCAGCCGTGGAAACCATCAATCAGGGCATTGCCGCAGTGCGTCCAGCAGGCCGTTTTATCATGATTGGCATTCCGGCTGAACTTAATTTGAACATTGATCTCCATACAGCCATGACCAAGGAAGTGTCGCTGCAAATGATCAAGCGATCCAATCATAACGATGCTCAGGCATTGGCACTGCTGGCCGCCGGCAAGGTACCGGACTCATTCGTGACGCATCATCTTGCGCTGGAACAAACACCGGAAGCATTCCAGATGCTGACGGATTACACCGACCAAGTGGGCAAGGTGATCATCCAACTATGAAGCGCTATTTGGCTTTCGATTTTGGTGCGGAAAGTGGTCGGGCCATCGTGGGCACGATCGAGGAAGGCCGGTTGACGTTGGAAGAAATTCACCGTTTCCCTAACGTCACGGTGCGTCTGGATACAGGGTTGCATTGGGACGCGCTGCGACTATTTCACGAAATTCAGCGGGCGCTGCATATTGCCGGTCGTGAAAGAGGTTTGTGTATTGACGGCATTGGTGTTGATACTTGGGGCGTCGATTTCGGATTGTTGGGGCCGGATGGCTCCCTGCTGGATAACCCACGTGTCTATCGCGATGCCCGTAACGACGGATCTGTCGAGAGAATTTGCAACGTTGCTGGAAAGGAATTCATTTTTCGCAATTCTGGAATCCAGTTCATGCAGATTAATTCGCTTAATCAGCTGTATGTGACCAAGCAATTGGGTTCACCGGCTCTGGCTGCGGCCTCGCGTCTGTTGTTCATGCCGGATCTTTTCAACTTTTGGCTGAGCGGCGTGCAGCGTGCTGAAGTAACGATTGCCAGTACGTCACAATTTTACAATCCGGTTGAAAAGCGATGGGCTACCGAGGTGTTAACGAAACTTGGTTTGCCGAATCATATCTTGCCGGAAATTATCCAGCCTGGCGAAAAACTTGGCCCCTTACTTCCCTGGTTGTCTGCTGATAACAACCTGGAAGGGACGCTGGTTTATGCTGCCGCTGGGCACGACACCGCGAGCGCGGTGGTAGCTGTTCCCGCCGAACCGGGTGACGATTGGTGTTATATTTCGTCGGGCACGTGGTCTCTTATGGGTGTTGAAATCGATCAACCTATTGTGAATGATGCCGCTCTGGCGCTGACACTCACTAATGAGATTGGGTACGGCGGTAAGGTCCGTTTGCTGAAGAACATTATGGGACTTTGGTTGGTGCAGGAATGCCGCAGGGCATGGATGGCATCTGGGCAAACATTTAGCTACGAGGAACTAACCAGCATGGCGGAAGCCGCCAAACCAGGCACAGCTCTGATCGACGTAGATGCCTTTCTGCATCCGGGCAACATGCCCGCTAAAATCGAATCCTGGTGTAAGGATCATGGTCAACTGGTTCCTGATAATCCTGGGCAAATGATTCGTGTGATTCTGGAGAGCCTGGCGGAACGGTATCGTCAAGTTCTGGAAAGTATTGAGACGCTTACTGGTCGAAAGATTAGGGTCATCCACATTGTGGGCGGCGGATCGCAGAACAAACTGCTGAACAGGCTGGTAGCGTTTAGAACGGGATGCCGGGTTGTTGCCGGGCCTATTGAAGCAACAGCTATTGGAAATGTTCTGGTGCAGGCCCTGGGAGCAGGGGAAATTTCGAACTTGGCCGAGGCTCGGCGAGTGGTTGGCAGGTCTTTTGAAGTATCGAACTTCTAAATAAGAAAAGCCCAGCAGAGGCTGGGCTTTCGGAGGCGAAAATAATGGGGCGAATTTCCGGGAGCTATTGCAACCGGCGCTTCATAACGCCGAGCGCTAACAAACCTAGACCGATCAGACCAACCGTTCCTGGTTCGGGAGATTCCAAAGACGTATTGCCAAGAACTACATATTGGCCATTACCAAAATAGTTGAACCTTGCAGTGGCGGGTACTCCTGGGTTTGCCCCCCCAGCACTTAAGGTGATGTCGTCACTTACATTGAAGAAGGTGTGGCCGCTAATCAATGTAGTTGCTGCAACTGCATTTCCGTTGGATCCACTCTTACCAAGCACTACATTTTGGAAGCCTGTGGGACAGAGAGTGCACAGCGTGTCCTGATAATTTTTAGTCATCTGAACGCCATCATTTCCTGTGGAATTAGAAATTGTGTAGCCGTTAATAATTCCAAACATACCGTTGAAAAATGGCACAGGGCTTACGTTTAATTGCTCAAATCCAAAACCAGTCTTAAACGAGCTCTTTTGTGCTGCACCCGGGTTCAAAGTAGTTGCTGTAAAGAAATTGGGGTTCGCACCGGTTGGAGTGTAATCGTATCTCACAAATACACCGGCGATGCTAGAAGGCAGGGTAAGCCCACTGTAAGAAAATGTGGACATTTGAAAAAATGAAACAGTGATGTCCGTGGCGGCAGGCTGAGCTCCATTGTATCCTGCACTATTCGTGTCGTTGAACGTCCAATTTCCAAGGGTCCAGGTGATACCGGCATCGGAGAAAGTACAAGTATTCCCTACGAGTGAGCTAAGGGTTTGATTTCCAGCCGAACCACAGACGCCAGCATAGGACATAGCAGTACCTATGGCGGACAGGGTAAAGATTAAGGTTATTTTTTTCATCGTGGGACGTTCGCCTCCGAAAGTTAGTAGCGCCGCCTGAATCTTTAGTTCAACATTCTAGGCCCTACACTTTACGGATGTAGTCTAGCGTACTAGGACTACTATATGACTTTTGATTTTTTTTATCAAGACTTAAAGCAAAGCAAATGTTTTACTAAGAAGATAACCCTATAGATATTCCTCCCTTCCGGTTATGCACAATGTAACGCAATGCAAATAAAACCAATTTGTTTGCTTTCGAGTTTGAAATTTAACAAACTCGGTGCGTAGCGATTCTAACTACTCAAACCCGTAAATATGGATTCTGGTACCAGGGTAGAAGTCCAGGTAGAAGTCCTATATTCAACTTTCTTACAACTGGGCTAGAAGTTCGGGCATAGGACCGTTAGTCATTCAATGGAAACGGCCGAAGGCCTTGACTTGAATGACGGGAAATCTCAGGGTGAGCGGCTCGCTATTATTTACCGACATCGATGCGCTGAAAGAGCGCTGGCCGTTTGGGACAAATGATTTGGACTCTCATGCTGGGGCTCAATTGTCTTAGCTAGCGAATCGGCTGTGGTGGGCTGAAATCGCATCTGATCCCCGGCTTGCTCCTTCTTCCGCCATTCCAACGGATCTCATTTCAATTCCATCCAGCCTTGCCGTCGTTAGCTGTCAGAACTTCTACTTTGGAGCGGCAACCTAAACACTTTACCTCTAGCAGGTTGCGGCCTCTGATATACTAACCAGTGAAGGGGATTGTACTGCCCATGAATCGCCGCTTAAAACTAATTGTTATCGCTTTTTCTTTCCTGCTGGTTAGTGCCCTGCTTGCGGGTGCCATGGCTAGCAAAACTGCCAGCCCTGAAGAGACTTACCGGCATATGGGTGTGTTCAGCGAAGTGCTCAGCCGCATTAAGAGCGAGTACGTTGAGGAACCCAACATGAGTGTGGTCAACCTGGGTGCAATTAATGGGCTGCTTGAATCGCTGGATCCTTATGCCAGCTATATGAGCGCCGATCAATACAAAAAGTATCAGAACGAGTTAAACGCGAAGAAAGCCAATCTTGGAATGCGGATGGCCAAGCGGTACAGTATGTTCTCTATCATCGACTCGGTTCCTGGATCACCGGCGGCGAAAGCTGGATTGGGAACGGGTGACATGGTGGAAGCCATCAACGGTGTTTCCACAAGAGACATGCCATTGGCTTATGCCGACATTATGTTTCAAGGTGAACCGGGTTCAACCATTGAGTTGACAGTGTTGCGTTTCCGCAAGCCAGAACCGCAGAAGATCACTCTTACCCGGGCAATGTTCGCTATGCCTCCTGTTACCTCGAAGATGCTGGACAACGGGGTTGGGCTGATCCGCACAAATAGCTTGGGTGACGGTCGTGTGGCTGAAATTGCGAGCGCAGTGCAAAGCTTGGCTAAGCAAGGTGCGAAGAAGCTTGTGCTTGACTTGCGGCATTGTGCTGCAGGCAGCCCAGTTGAAGGTGCGGCATTAGCGAACTTGTTCATGGACAAAGGAACCATCACTTATCTGATGGGACAGAAGAACGCCCGGCAGAATTTTGATGCCGATGCGAGCAAGCAAATTTGGAAAGACGGATTAGTGGTGATCACCAATCGTGGAACTGCTGGTGGTGCTGAGGTGGCAGCGGCTGCGTTGATGGAATCAAAGCGTGCTGAAGTTGTGGGAGAGCGTACCTACGGGGACGCAGGCCTGCGCAAGGCTGTGACCATGGATGACGGTGCTGCCGTGATTCTTACTGTGGCCAAGTACTACACGCCGGCTGGCAAGGCAATCCAGGATACGGCCG
>JAYUSZ010000319.1:0-8763 GCA_043755435.1 Bryobacterales bacterium
TGGCCAATACGCGGCATTACAGGGCTTCGGCAGAGATGTTGAGTCAATTGGAATTCAGCGAACCAGCCACTTGGCTGGCCAGGCTTCCCAAAGTGGAATTGGTCGATTTCCTTAAGTTCAGCACGCGTTTCGACAATGAGAAGCCTCCCCGCGCCCGTAAACGCACATTTCAGCACCCCTCCCTTAGCCGCCCTCGAACAGCACTGCTAGCGGAAGGGTTTCGATTCAGCATGCGCTATCACCGCATTGACGATTACCGGAATCCCCGGCTGGCCCGCATCAAGCCGGAATCCATTGCCGGCCCTCTCGATACGCTCCGGGCTCTCGCCCGCGGCATTGAATCGGGCAATTTGTGGATCCCCAAACTGCGGCATTCCGTTGTAGCCTTCGCCGGGCTGCTGGAAGGCCCGATATCGGAAGAGGACCTTGACCTGTTCTGGAATGTTTTCAAGGTTCCCGTTCACGAACAATTTTACGGCTTCGGCGGTGAACTTTTAGCGTGGGAATGTGAAGCGCATCAGGGTTTGCATATCAACTCGAAAAACGCCGTTTTTGAGGAAGGAAGCCGCGCCGAACTTTTGGTCAGCCTTATTGGAAACCCCTATCAACCCGTTTTCCGCCTGGTTTCCGGACTTAGCGGGAAGCTGGTGGATGAACGCTGCGCTTGCGGCCGGACTGGTCCTAGAATTGTGGACCTGATGCGCCGTTCCGAAAAGTTGAAGAAACAGAATGTTGTTCCTATGGCCGCTGCCGCATGTTAATCAAGACGCGGTAGAATTACTCGCCAACCTGGTACCGGCCGATCTCCTCCATCAAGTTCCAGAAACTTCAGAGGCCGGTGCCAGTTTTTTTTCAAGAAACTACTCTTTCAAACTGGCGATCAGGGAATCCCTCGCCCTGGTAATATGCCGCCGAATAGCATCAGTCAACTTGGCGGCATCGCGTGCTTCCAACGCGTCGAAAATAGCTTCATGTTCAGCCTGCTCCGCCTTCAAGCGCGAAAGTCCTGAATCGTAGCCCATGTGAATCCGGGCAATCTTCAAGTGCGCATTCAGGCTGTTGTAGACTTCCATCAAACGGCTGTTGCCGGAAATCTGCATTAGGGAAAGATGCAAATCACTATTGTCTTTCTCATGCTGCACACGATCTTCTTCAGTCCGGACTGGTTTCTTCAGCGATTGGATTACTAACTTCAGCCGCTTCAAATCGGCCCCAGTAACATTCTCCACTGCCCTTTCAGCAGCCAGGCATTCCAGGGCGCAGCGAATGTCGAAGGTCTCTTCAATATCCTTGGGAGACAAACTCGCGACAAAAGTTCCGCTGCGGGGACGAACCTCCACCAGCCCTTCTGTTGCCAGTTGTTGAATGGCGTTGCGCACGGGCGTTAAGCTCACGCCGAGCTTTTCAGAGAGTTCATCCATGTGAAGACGCTCTCCGGGCTTAATAGACGAGCTTAGAATGGCTTGACGCAATACTTTGTAAACCGCGTCAACCGCACGTTCCCGCTTCAGTTTTTCTATTTCCATGAAAATTATAGGGGCAGGCTTCCCTCATCCCTCCCTGTGGTTAAAAGACCGCTCCCTTGCGGTCACTGCTCTGTAACGCGCTGATTCTACAGAGCCGTGACCGCAAGGGAGCGGTCTTCAAAGCCTTGGTACGCTGCGATAGCTAAAAGCCCGCCCCTGAAAGGATTCAATCCGGATTCTCAGTAGCTCTTAAGCGCAGCATCTTCGCTGTCGAACACTTCGAACACGGTATACAACTTGGTAATCTGCAGCAAATCCTGAACGCGCTTGGTCAGGTTCAGCAGCTTCAAAGCGCCACCAGAGTTGGAAACGGTGGTAAACGCGCTTACCAATTCACCAATCCCGGAGCTGTCAATATAATTGACGTCACCCAGATTGATGAGCATCTTCTTACTGCCAGACGCGGAAAGTTCTTTCACTTTGTCGCGCAGAGCGCTGGAGCCTTCGCCCAGCGTAATCTTACCGGCAACATCAACAATAGTCACATCGCCTGCGGTGCGACTCGAAATTTGAACACTCATTCACTCCTCCATGCGTAGGGACGGCTGGGGTGCGACCTACGACACCCTGCTCGAACTTAAAATAGATACCATTCGAGTATACAAAGTGCAAGGGGGTTCGTGTACGAAAAAAAATGAATCTGCATTTCGATGATAGACTTGTCCCTATATGTCCTTGCACGGGGTTGCCCGCCGCCGCGCTGTGCGGCTGCTTCAAACTTTCTTTGAAAGCGACGGCGAACGGCAACGCATAACCGTATTTAATCAGGCTTTCAGTGGGGAGTCCCACGATCCCCGCAATCAAATCGTATTCTCCCTGTCCTCCGGCGATTTTGCGGATCATGCAGTGGAGAAATTACTGGCCTTTGGTTGCTCCGGCAGAGGAAAACATTGCCTCTCCTTGCTGCTGGAAACCATGGCTGAGATCCGCGGACGCCAATCCGATCCTGATTACTACGAACTGCCACTGCTGCTGAATTCAAGCTGCGAATTGCCGACTCGCGGTGAGGAGCTGCTCTATATCAATCGCCTGATTGACGAAACTCAGGAGAAAGCACGCCTTTTCTCTCCATTGCAAGGTTCTGCTGCCATCAGCCGGCGAGCCAACCCCTCGGCCATGTTGAAACCTTGGCAGGATGATCGGGAAATTGCGCTGCTGACGTACCATTCCCGTAAGTCCGAGATCCAGGAAAAACCGGACACTCGCAACTTTCCCAACATTTTGGACGCCTTCACCAAAGTGCGGCGAGCGGCGTTGCTGGGCGCACCCGGCTCCGGCAAAAGCACCACTTTGAGAAAGCTAGCCGTCGAATTGGCTATCGAAGCCAGGGACAATCAAGACTCCGCTATTCCCTTGCTGGCCGCTCTCGGCAATTGGAACGGCGACGAATCCCTGGAAACGTTTCTGGACCACACTGCTCCGGAAATTGGCTGGGCCATCAAAGCGTTAAGCCGCACCGGCCGGCTGGTTCTGTTGCTGGACGGACTCAATGAGGTCCCCACGGCCAAGTGGAAGGATAAAGCAAACGGAGTCCGCAAACTTCAGGATCAACTCCATAAGGATACGCCGATATTCATATCCTGCCGCCGCGAAGATTATACCGGCGATCTGGATTTGGGGCTCGATACGCTTACGCTTGAGCCATTGACCCCGCTGCGCATTCGACAGGCGCTGAGTCTTTGGGTGGCCAATAGCGGAGAATCTCCAGAACTGGCCGAGAGTATTTTTTGGCAACTCGCCGGGGACGAGCAGTTGGCCAAGGTGTTTCAAAAATGGAAGGACGCCGGGGCTACTGAAGACATTTTTTGGTCCGCTGCTGATCCGAAGGATCACAAGGAAGCCTACGGAAAAACCAGCGGCCCAGATGACGAACTTTGGCGTCGCCATGTTCCCAACCAGCGAAGCTTGCTAAAACTGGCATCCAACCCATTTATGCTCACCATGCTATTCCAGGTGCGGGTGAATGAAGGCGAATTACCTCGCAACCGGGGTGATCTGTTTAGCCGATTTATCAATCGCCTGTTGAGCCGCGAAGGATTGCTGGTTCACCACGCGGCATCGAACGAATGGCGGTTGGAGCCGGAGGGCCACAGTCTGTTGAAGGGCCTCACGGGTCTGGCCTGGGAAGTGCAGCAAGTTCGAGACGGGGTGCTCACCCGGTTCCCCCGTTCCACAGTAATTCAATTTCTTGGTGATGGTGGACTGAAGACTGCGCTGGATTGCACTTTGCTTGAAGGTGGAGACGAACTCCGTTTCCGGCATCAACTGCTGCAGGAATACTTTACTGCCCAAGCCTTGCAGTCACACCTCCAAGATAAGGAAGCTTCCGAACTTTGGCCACCAGAACGTTGGTGGGAACGCAGCGGCTGGGAAGAAACTGCGGTGCTGATGGCCGGGTTCCATGCTGGAGATTGCACTTCGGTAATCCACTGGTTGGCAGAAGCGCAGCCGGAAGTAGCCGGGCAATGCATTCTGGAGAGTGGTGCGGAGATTGTGGACCGGCCCGGCTTACTGCTTCAACTCAAAGCATTGTGGGAGCCTCGTCTTCAAAGTGAACCTCAACCCGAAGCGCGCGCGGCTATCGGGAGAGCGCTGGGTCAGCTTAACCTTGACACACGCAAGGGCGTGGGCCTGACGCCAGATGGGTTGCCAGACATCGATTGGGTGGAAATTTCCGGAGGCGAATTCATTTATCAGAAAGGTCAGCGCCGTAAAATGGACCGCTTCTTTATTTCACGCTACCCGGTGACCAATGCCCAATACCAGGCGTTTCTTTCCAGCAATCCAGACCAATCGGCAGAGCCCCCCCGTTGGTCAGAATCGAACCATCCACGCGAAACGGTGAGTTGGCATGAGGCAATGGCGTTTTGTGCATGGCTAACTGAAAAACTTGGACGCGAAGCGAGTCTACCCACCGAATGGCAATGGGAGCGAGCAGCGCGGGGGACCGACGGAAAAGTCTATCCGTGGGGCAACGAATTCCGCAGCGGCTGCGCCAACATCAATGAGACTTACCAGCACGCGGGGCCTCACTATTTGGCGAGGACCAGCCCCGTCGGCATCTATCCTGAGGGTGCGTCGAGCGAGGGAGTCTTAGACCTCAGCGGCAATGTTTGGGAATGGTGCCTCAACGAATATGACAAGCCTGATCGAACAAAGCCAGGTGGCGAGCAGTCTCGCGTGTTGCGCGGTGGTTCCTGGGTCTTTTTTCAGGAGTTCGCGCGCGCGGAGTTTCGCGTCAGCTACCGTCCGCAGTACCGTATCAACTATATCGGGTTTCGGGTAGTGAGTTTGTCCCCATCCCGCTGAACACTGAAACACTGAACACTGTTCGCTGTTGCGCTGTTCACTGACCGCGCGTAGCGCGGGGAAAATTTTTTCAGCATAGCGCAAACAAGTCTGATACTCTTACCTTTGCCGGGAAACCGGTTGGGCGTCCCGGGACCGAGTCTCGCGTGTTGCGCGGTGGTTCCTGGAACAATAATCAGGAGAACGCGCGCGCGGAGTATCGCAACAACAACCATCCGCAGAACCGTAACAACAATATCGGGTTTCGGGTAGTGAGTTTGTCCACATCCACCTTCGCTCTCCATGATGCCGGCATGTCCCGCCAGTTAAGGCTGGAGGGATGCGGCGGAGAGTCGTTGGATGGCGCGGGTACGTCCAGTCTGCACGTTGGTTTTTGGCGTCAGGCATATACAAAAGCGAGACGCCGTCTGGGTAAACGCCCCACGGCGTCTTGACAACTTCTTAACCTAAGAAACGGCGGTGGCAGTCACCTCCTCCAGTGTGTCACTCCCTAACGGTCGCGCCTCTGTAAGCGCATGAATTTACAGAGGCGCGACCGTTAGGGAGTGCAATCGCCGGGATAATGAAATTACCCTTCTTAAGTTCCTGGATTTTAACCCTAGGTTTTTTCGTTTCCTGCTTGCCGAATCCAGCCGCCCAGCAGTTTGCCAATTTCGGCCACCATGCGGCTGACGTGTTCGTACTGTCCGTCAGAAAGCCAGCGCCAACTGTGCGCCAGCCGGAGATAGAGGCGCAGTTTGTTCAATGTGGCATCGGCCTGTGCCAGCCGGTCTCGCCGTGCCGCTCCTCGGCGGGATTGGGCGTCAAGAATTTGCTCGGCAAGGTCCAAGGCGGAACCAAGAAGCCGGGCTGTAACGGTTGCCCGGAAGGCACGAGGGAACGCCTCACCTTTTGGCACCAGCCATTCCAACAAATCGAAAACACGGCTGAGTATGACTAAGTCTTCCACAATTCCTCCTAATTCCAAGGTTACGTTTGAGCAGGTTTGCGATTGGCCGAACCTGCTGAAGGCCTGGCACAACGCGGCGCGCGGGAAGCGCGGCAAGCCATCAGTTGCCGCCTTTGAACATCAATCCGCCGATCATCTTCTGGAGATCCAAGCCCAGTTGCGAAATGGAACCTGGCAGCCGGGTGAATATGTTCATTTCCAGATTCACTCCCCGAAGACACGCCAGATCAGCGCAGCACCTTTTGCCGACCGGGTTGTCCACCATGCCTTGTGCAACGTTATCGCACCGGTTTTTGAACGACGATTCATTCCTGACAGCTATGCTAACCGCACTGGCAAAGGCACACACCGCGCAGTGGACCGGGTGCAGCACTACGCCAAACAATATCGTTTTGCGTTGCGCCTCGATGTGGTGAAACATTTTCCGTCTATCGATCACGCCATTCTTATGGAGACTCTGCGCGGTCCCATTCGTGATCAGCGCATCCTTGGCTTGATCAATACAATCATCGCCAGCGGAGACCGGGTGCTGGAGCACGAATATGAAATGGTGTGGTTTCCGGGTGACGACCTTTTTGCTGTCTGCAGGCCTCGCGGTTTACCCATCGGCAATCTGACTTCGCAATTCTGGTCCAACTGTTATATGAACCCGCTGGATCAGTTCATCAAGCGGGAACTGCGCTGCCCCGCATACCTGCGCTATGTGGACGACATGGCGCTGTTTTCCAATAGCAAGCACGAGTTGTGGGAGTGGAAGTCCGCTATCGTCGAGCGGCTGGAATCACTGCGGCTGACGATCCATGAAGAATCGGCGCAGGTGCAACCGGTGACTGCGGGAATCCCGTGGCTTGGATTCATTGTGCACCCTGCGCATCGGCTTTTGAAGGCGCGCAAAGCGGTTGAGGCTACGCGGCGGTTGAACGAAAAGTTCGAGGCTTGGCAAGCGAGGGAAATCCGTTTCGTAGAATTCGCCGCCAGCGTGCGGGGGTGGATTAACCATGTCCGGTATGGCGATACCTGGGGCTTGAGGAAACATGTCTTAGAAAACTTTGTTTGGAGTGAAGTTCAAAATGCCAAACGAAGAGGCACACTACTACCTTAAGGCAAGTTTTGCATTCGATAGTAATGAACAAACCACCGGCCACCATTGTTTCCGCCTCCCTACCCGCCCAGGTAGGAAAGCATTGGATTGTTTGGCAGCCGATGATGCGTTTAATGAATAGATACCGCGCGGACTTTTCTGTGAGAAGCTTGCAGGCCTGCGAGTTGTTCTTCCTGGTTACACAGTACAGCACGAAGGGTCGATTCCGAACCAGGGGTTTGCATAAGGTATTGATTATGAGGGGATTATTTTGTTTTTTCGATGGGGACCGGGCTTGAAGGGCATTGGAAAACTGGGGCGGACCGCGCTGGCGCGCGGTCAGTGAACAGCGCAACAGCGAACAGTGGCCAGCGATTCAGCGTTCAGCGTGATGGGGACAAACTCACTACCCGAAACCCGAAATAGTAGCTACGGAACTGCGGAAGGAAGTTGAAGCGACACTCCGCGCGCGCGCCCTCCTGACCATTGACCCAGGAACCACCGCGCAACACGCGAGACTCTTCACCCTTTTTGTATTCGTTAATACACCATTCCCAAACATTACCTGCCAGGTCCGACACGATCATTGGGGAAAGGCTAGCTCCCTGGGGATACATGCCAACAGCGGTGGTGCGCCGGATTTCAGACTCATCGGTATTCGCCGCATCACTCCGCCACTTTGAACCCCAAGGATAATCGAAGTCCTTGCGAGCGCTTCTAGCTGCCCATTGCCACTCGTATTCATCAGGAAGACGAACGGTGTAACCGAGCCTAGCAGAGAGCCAGAGGCAAAATGCAGTTGCATCGAACCACGACACATCTGTAACGGGATGATTCCCCAAAGGGCTTTGCCATGCATCATCGGGGTTTTCGCGCTTCAGATCTTTCCACCATTTCTTGTTGTTGAACCCATCCTTGGCATCCAGAAATGCGCGGAACTGGATGAAGGTCACGGGGTAGGCCGCCATGTGAAAGGGTTCCACTGGTCCGCCGGGAATGGGACGCCACAAGATATCGGGCAAACCATTGATGGCTCCAACGCCGCGACGCGGATCGCCGATTTCCGCCAGACGCTGGCCGATGTCGCGGCGGCGCGCATGGGTGGTCGTCTCCCGGGCAATTTCGCCGAGGATCCAATCCTCTTCGCGCATGAGGAGCTTTGCAACTACTGGATCGTTCAGCAAATAGTGGACCAGCCTATTGCGGATATCTTCAATCACGTGCGCAGCCCAGGGCCGGCTTAAAAACTGCGGGTCCGTTTTTTGCCAGGCGAGCGCTTCGGTCTTGACGCGGTCGGCTAGCCGGAAAGCTTCGCGGCGCTGATTGATCCAACCGGCCAGTGTGGGCCATTCGCGCAGCAGGGCTTCATGGGCCACTTCAATGGTGGGATCGCCACTCACGTTCTGGTCCGATACCAACAACCGGGCTTTCTCGAACGCGGTAATCAGTTCGCTGGCCTTTGGGTCATCTTTCCAAGCAGACCGGTGCTCGCGAAGACGGGTGGCCGAATCATCCTGATTCACCCTCACCAGCCGGACAAACACACGTTCCAGGGTTGCCGAACTTCCTTCGCCCAGGGATTTTAGAGTGGCATCGGCGCGGCGGGCAATTGCTCCGCCGAGGCCTCCGAAGGCTGCACTGCGATAGGTTGCCAGGTCCATGCGGCAATTCGGCTTTGCGAGATCGTAGAGCTCGCGAAGTGCGAAGGCCATCAGAGCGAGACCGCCGGAATGACCTTCGGCATCGGCGGCGATGGTGGGAGGCAAAGCTGGATCCAAAAACCAGGGCGACGGCAATTCTACTTCGGTGAGTGGGCCACTGACCATGCGTTCCAGCGACAGCCTGCCCGGCTTGCCAAGTAGGAACGTACCTCCTTCGCGGCCCACTGCACGCTGTAA
>JAYUSZ010000320.1:0-8748 GCA_043755435.1 Bryobacterales bacterium
CACAGTGGACACTACGGCAACTGGGCCCCCAATCCCGCCTGGACGCTCACCCATTTATTGGCATCCATGAAGGACATGGAAGGCAAGGTTCTTATCAAGGATTTTTACAAAGGCGTTGAACCCTATGGCCCGCTGGAACTGAAGGCCATTTCAGAAAACCCGAATTTCGATAAAGAACTGAAAGACGAACTATGGCTAAACACAACCGAAGGCAGCGGGCGTTTGGAAGAGCGAATCGGCTTGCCGTCCTTAAACATCCGCGGCCTTGAAAGTGCTAACGTCGGTGCCGATTCCAGGAACGTCATTCCAACAACCGCAACCGCCTCGCTGGACATCCGTTTAGTAAAAGGGTTGGATTCAAACGTAACCCATTCCCGCGTTCTGGATCACCTTCGCGGTCAGGGCTATTTCGTTGTCGAAAAGCGTGAGCCTACCGAGGGAGAACGTAAGACTCATAGCCGCGTTGTTAAGGTGGTCGTCAGCGATGGCTACAACGCCGCACGCATCGCAATGGACCACCCACTCGCCTTGAAAGTTGTTGCCGTGGTCGAAGCGGCTCGTGGAAAAGTGCTGCGCCTTCCAATGTTAGGCGGCAGTCTGCCGCTGTCAATTTTTGAACAGGAACTTGCCACTCCATTGATCGTCGTCCCCATTGCCAATCACGATAACAATCAACATGGCCATAACGAGAATATCCGTCTGCAGAATTTGTGGGACGGCATTGTCACCATGGCCGCTCTGCTAGCAATGTAACGAGGTTTATTTTTTGTTGTAAGGGATTTCTTTTGTTCCCTCTTCCAGTCCCTGAATCACAATCTTTCCAGGCTTCACGGGCTGTGGCATAACCGCCGGTTCGGACACTTTGATTTTCGTTGTCTCATCCAGCGTCACAGATGGCTTTGTATCCTTCTGCTTGGCGATGGCTTCCCGAATTTCATTCGCTGACATCACGAACTTGAAACTCACACCCTCATCCGTCCGGTCCACTTGGATATTCTTTGCCATGTCAACAAGCTGCTTTTGCCCATCCGCACCCTTGCCAATTTGGCCGCGCATCATCTCGAACATTCCCAGGATGGAATCCGCTGCCTGCTTGGCCGCAATCATACGAATTTCTGTTTTGAAATTGTCACGAAGGCTCATGCCAAGTTCCACGCCTTTCACCTCGCCAAACATCGCCATGGGTCCGCCCCCACCAGGAGTTGGCGCCATTGCCAGACTATTCATTGTGAAAAACATGTCGTTCTCGGCACCCATAGCGATCGCCCGCTTACGCAACACACTTGCCTGCGCAGATGGCAATAGCATACGCCGCTTTGCCAGTGCGATAACCGGCAACTCGCCCACAAGCAGTGCGCTTGCATTCGCCACACCCGGTTGATTCTTGAAAATATTCTTCCACTCGGAATTTTGGAATTTGCCAGTCATCAATACTAAGGGTTGTGGCTGCTTCGGAGCAGGGGCTCCTGCCGCTAACTTAGTCTGCGGAACAGCCGGTGCTGAAATCCAGATTTCATCAATGTCATCCAGCAGGCCCACCGGCATCTTCGCCCCAGCCTCTCGCATGAATTCGCCCCACAATGGAGATTCCCGCATCACCTTCAAATTTACATGGCCCAAAGCCGCCGCATTCGCATGGGCAAAGCGCCACTTATCCGTCCCGGCACCCAATTGCACCGGCACTGCCTTGGGCTCTTTTCCGAACATATCCGGTGAGAACTGGCCACTTGCATTGATGGCGCAAGCCAGAAAACTAAGCGTAAGAAGACTATTCCGTACCATACTGCTTTGATTCTGAGCGTTTCCTCGCAGTGGGTCAACCAAGTGAAGACCCTAGTTCTCCCCGAAATTCTGATGTGCCCGCGCCTCCAATGTTCTAAAATGACAGTTTGCAATGAAGAAACAGCAAATCATGTCCGCCATCCTGGATATCGGCATTGTGCCCATTGTCCGTACAGATTCCGCAGAAAGCGCAATCAAAGCCATTGAGGCAGTCTATCGCGGGGGCATCCGCTCCGCAGAGATCACCATGACTGTTCCCGGTGCCATCAAAGCTCTGGAAAAGTTAGCCGATGCCTTCGGCGACAAAATGGTTCTTGGCGCAGGCACCGTTCTTGACCCCGAAACTGCCCGGGCCTGCATGTTGGCTGGCGCACAATTCTTAGTCACCCCAGCCTTGAAGCTGGCAACCATTGAAATGGCCAAGCGCTATTCCGTGGTGATTTGCCCAGGTGCCCTAACTCCCACTGAGGTCTTAACCGCCTGGGAGGCAGGTGCGGATTTTGTCAAAGTTTTCCCCTGCGGAAATATGGGCGGGCCGAAATATATCAAGGCTCTCAAAGGGCCCTTTCCGCAAATTGACATGATTCCCACCGGCGGTGTGAATCTGGAAACAATTGGTGAGTTTTTAAAGGCTGGCGCTTCGGCTGTAGCAGTGGGTGGCGAATTGATTGATGCTAAAACCATCAAGGAAGGCCGCTACGAAGTTTTCGAGGATCGCTCACGTCAATACCTGGCCGCTGTAGCTAAGGCCCGGGCAGAAATGCAATGAGGAGAACAAATGGCCATTAGCAAGGAATTGCTAGATATTCTGGTGTGCCCACTGTGCAAAGCACCGGTGGAGTTGAAGGCAGATGAGAACGGCTTGAAATGCACTCAATGCCGCCGAGTCTACCCTATTCGTGACGACATCCCAGTGATGTTGATTGACGAAGCGCGGGTGGATGGCTAGTGTTCTAGACCGGCTGCCCGAAGGTGCCCGCGTGGCAGTAATCCGGTTACGATCCTTAGGGGATTGCGTGTTAACCACGCCCGCCTTGGCTTTGTTGAAGGAATCCAGACCGGATTTGAAAATTGCTGTGGTTGTAGAAGATCGGTTCCGGCGCGTGTTTGAACAAAGCCCTGTTGTGATGAATACTCTTCCCGCGGAACTGGGTTCTATTGCCCGCTTTCGTCCGCAATTGACTCTCAATTTTCACGGCGGTACGCGGAGCCAATGGATGACCGCGGCGTCGCTTGCAGGCTTGCGCGCGGGTTTCGCTCATCACACCGGCAGTTGGCTGTACAATGTTCCAATTCCGCGGGCGCAACAGATTTTCGGCGAAGAACGAATCGTGCATACCGCGGAACATATGGCATCAGCAATGTTCTATCTAGGCGTCCCACGCCAGGAAATTCCCCAGGCACAGTTGTTCTGCCAGCAGAATCCCTCGCGCCTGCCTTATGCCATTTTCCATCCCACCGCTTCAGCCGCCTCAAAGGCTTGGCCTGCGGAACGCTTCGTGAAAATTGCCAATCGCTTGCAAGGTTTAGTCCCCGTCTTCATTGGTGGACCGGGTGAGGATCTTTCAGCATTTTCCAGTTTTGAATGCCACGCCGGTGCTCCACTAGATCAAATCTTTTCCCTTATGCAATCGGCTACTCTATTTGTTGGTAACGATAGTGGCCCTGCCCACACTGCGGCGGCGTTTGGCGTGCCTTCCGTAGTTTTATTCGGTCCATCCAACCCTTGTATATGGGCTCCTTGGCGCACAAGAGCAGAGGTCGTCCACTCACCCAATGGCTTATCGCAAATCACAGTGGAACGTGTCACAGCAGCCATTGACAAACTGAGGAATGCCGCGTGAGAAGTGAACTGCGCCGCCTGCTGAGTTATTCCGTCCGCTATTGGCCAACCCTATTTGTCAGTGTCATTTTAATGGCAATCGCTGGCTTCACTTTCGGACTAATCGTTAAGCTGGGTCAACCCGTCATCGATCATGTCTTAAATCCCAATCAGGCTGACCAAGCCGTGAAGCTTTTCGAATTCGCCGGGCACACTATTTTCCTGAACGATATTCTGCCCTTTAACCTGCATGAAGTTTGGAGCCTTGTCGGCGTCGCCATACTCCTTGCATTTCTCATCCGTGGCATTTCCGATTACCTCGGCAATTACCTCATCAATCGCGTCGGCCTGCAAGTGGTCACCGACATCCGTACCCAAGTGTTCGATCATGTTCTGCACCAGGACACAGCGTTCTTTGAACAAAACACAACCGGCCAGTTGATGAGTTCTATTCTGAACGACATCGATAAAATTCAAGTTGCCGCCGCACACATTCTTGCCGATTGGTTCCGCCAGATGTTCGCAGCCCTGGCCCTGCTTGCCGTTGTTTTCAGCCAGGATTGGAAAATGGCGTTGTTCAGCCTAACAGTTCTTCCCATCGTTGTGATTCCCACCATCAAGCTGGGCCGCCGCATTCGCCGGTCAACACGCCGCGCGCAGGATCATACTGCCGAACTGAATCAGGTGATGCAGGAAGCACTCAGCGGGCAGCAAGTCGTTAAGAGTTTCGCCGGTGAAAATCATGAATCCGCCCGCTTTCTAGCAGCAGCCGATCGCGTTCGCAACAGCAGTTTAAAGTATGTTGCCCAACAATCCATAGCATCTCCATTGATTGAATTTTTCGGTGCAGTCACCATCGTGATGTTACTGACCTATGCCCGCATCCAGATTCAAAATCAAACGATGACCGCTGGAGCCTTTATTAGTTTCCTCCTGGCATTGCTGCTGCTCTATGAGCCTGCTAAGCGGCTGGTCGGTATCTTCAATATTTTCCAGCAGGGCTTAGGCGCTTCGCAAAAAGTTTTTCAGTACCTTGATGAGCGCCGGTCCATCGAAGAGAAACCCAACGCCCGCAAATTGGAAAAATTCAGTAGCTCCATTGAATGGCGCGATGTCCATTTCCTGTATCGCTCATCCAGCACGCCGGTTTTAAACGGCGTTCAGCTTACGGTGAAGGCCGGCGAAATTGCGGCTCTGGTTGGGCCAAGCGGGGCAGGGAAGACCACCCTTGCAAATCTATTGCCCCGTTTTTACGAAGCTACTTCCGGTGCCGTTCTAATCGACGGAATAGATATCCGCGATCTAACCTTGCGCTCGCTCCGTGAAAAAATCGGCATTGTGGCCCAGGATACTTTCTTGTTCAACGATTCCGTGGCCAATAATATTCGCTATGGCCACTTTGACGCACCCATGGAAACCGTAAAGGCTGCCGCCCAGAATGCGTTGGCTGAAGAATTTATCAACGCACTTCCGCAAGGGTTTGAGACCATTATTGGGGAGCGTGGAGCCCGGCTCAGCGGAGGCCAAAGGCAGCGTCTAGCCATCGCCCGGGCACTGTTGAAGAACGCTCCAATCTTGATTTTGGATGAGGCAACTTCGCATTTAGACACCGAGTCTGAAATGCTAGTGCAAAAGGCCTTGGCGAATTTAATGGAAAATCGCACCGTGATTGTCATCGCCCATCGGCTTTCCACCATCCGGCGTGCGGATAAGATAGTAGTTCTGGATCGTGGACAAGTTTCAGAAATTGGATCGCACGAAGAATTGGTTTCGGGCGGAGGCATTTATCAGCGGCTGCATGAATTGCAGTATCTGGAAGGCGAAATCGAAGCATGAAGATTAGATCAATGACAGGGTTCGCAAAAGTCCGCCGCAGTATGGGCGATGGCGAACTAAGCTTAAGCGTAAAAGCTGTAAATCACCGGGGCTTGGATCTGCACTTCCACATGTCTTCGGAATTCGATCCCTTTGAAGCAGTTCTACGCGGAGTAGCCAAAAAAATGGTTTCCCGCGGCCATCTGGATATTCGCGTCTTCCTGGCACGCGGTGGCAGTGATAGCGGCGGCCCAACACTGAATCGCGGGTTGTTCGAATCGTACCTTGCCGCCCACCGCGAAGCATCGTCTCTTGCCGGCATAGAAATAAAGCCCGACATCGCCACTGCCTTCCGTATTCCAGCAATGTTTGAGGGTGACCGGCAAACCGAATTCCCTGCAGAGATGGAAAGCACTCTTGCCTCCATGATGACCCAGGCCCTGGAAGAATTGAACCTCTTTCGCGAGCGGGAAGGAGGCGATACTTCGGTATCTTTACTTGAGCGAAACGCCGCCATTCAAGATGCCGCAAAAAAAATTGCAGAGATCCGCGGACGCGCCACTCCGCTCTATCAGGCAAGATTGCGCGAACGGTTAGGCGAGTTGCTTAGCGGTGGCAACGTAGAACCACAAAGACTGGCGCAGGAAGCAGCCATGCTCGCCGACCGCAGCGATATTGGCGAAGAAATCACCCGGCTTGGCATCCATTCCCAGCAGTTGGGAATTCTGCTGAACACCGGTGGCGAAGTTGGCAAGAAATTAGATTTTCTTCTGCAAGAGATGAATCGGGAAACCAATACGATTTTGTCCAAAACAAATGGCATAGGGGAATTGGGGTTAACAATCACCGAACTCGCTTTGGGTGTGAAGTCCGAAGTGGAACGGATTCGGGAACAGTCCCTGAACTTGGAATGAGCAACGTTTTCATAATTTCCGCCCCCTCTGGGTCGGGAAAAACAACGCTGGTAAGTCAGTTGATGGCTAAGGAATCGAATCTGGAATTTTCGATTTCCTGCACCACCAGAAAGCCCCGTGGCCAGGAAGAAGACGGCAAAGAATACTTTTTCATTTCCCGGGAAGAGTTTGAACGGCGCATTCAAGCCGGTGAATTCCTGGAATGGGCCAAAGTTTTTGACAATTATTACGGTACCAGCCGCCAGGAACTTGCCCGGGCGGAAGGGTTGGGTAAAGACTTGGTGCTCGACATAGACGTCCAGGGTGCGCGACAATTAAAAGAGAAGATTGCGGGTGCGGTCAGTATTTTCATACTCGCACCAAGCCGGACTGAATTAGAGCTGCGGTTGCGGTCCCGCTCGGAGGATTCCGATGCTGTGATTCGCCGACGGCTTGAAGAGGCCGCAGCGGAAATCCGCAACTACAGCGCCTATGATTATGTGATTGTGAATGATCGCGTCGATGAAAGCGCGCGAAATTTGCGGTCCATTGTTAGAGCCGAACGGGTAAGACGCCAGCGGATGGATTCCAGAGTGGGCGCAATTTTGAAGACGTTTGAAGGCTAGTTTGATTTTGTAAGTATGATGATGACCAAGGAGTATTTAGTTATGGCTGATAGCATGCCCCGCAATGTGAATTTCGCGATTCCTGATGACCCAGAAGCGAGCACCTATCGCTATATCATTGTTGCCGCCAAACGCGCGCGTCAACTTCAGGCAGGATCCCGCTCCTTCCTCCCCACCACTTCAAAGAAGCCAACCGTCACCGCTCTTGAAGAAGTGAAGCGTGGTCTAGTGAAGTACGAAGATCCAATTCGCGACGCCGCTTTGGCCGCAACCGCCGCACGCCTTCTAGCCGAAGAATAGGTCTCCAATTCCATGAACGTTGTCCTGGGCGTCGGGGGAGGAATTGCAGCTTACAAAGCTGCTGAACTTTCCCGCCTGCTTCAGGAACGGGGCATCGCCGTCCAAGTGGTGATGACCTCCGCTGCCCAAAAATTCATCACTCCCCTCACATTTGCCGCACTCACCAATCGCAAGGTGATCACCGATCTGTTTTCAGATCGCGGTGGGGACGAAGTGCTTTCCAGCGCCGTTGAACACATCAGAGTCGCTCAGGATAACCAGCTCCTATTGATTGCTCCGGCCACCGCCGACCTGATCGCCAAAATGGCTCAGGGTCATGCCGATGATTTTCTTTCCACCCTGTATTTAGCGTTCACCGGCCAAGTTGTAGTTGCACCTGCAATGAACACAGCCATGTGGAACCATCCAGCTGTCACCAAGAATGTTGAAACACTGCGCGCCAGAGGTCACGTCATTGTTGAGCCCGGTGAAGGGCTGCTCGCCTGCGGAACTACTGGTCCAGGAAGGCTCGCCGAACCCATCGCCATTGCCCAGGAAGTTTCCCGACTTCTGTTTGGCCCGAAAGATCTGGAAGGCGATGTTGTACTGGTCACCGCTGGTCCAACGGAAGAACCCATTGATCCGGTCCGTTTCATCGGTAATCGTTCCAGCGGCAAAATGGGCTATGCCATTGCCGAAGCCGCCCTGCGACGTGGAGCTCGCGTTATTCTGGTTTCCGGCCCCACTCATATTCCTGTTCCGGTAGGCGTGGAGTTCATCCCCGTTGGTTCAGCCATGGAAATGCGCGAAGCAGTTATGGCCAAGCTGGATGGTGCAACTATTGTCATCAAGTCCGCCGCGGTGGCCGATTACCACGTGCTGAACGCCTCCAACCAGAAAATCAAAAAGACCGCAGCTCGGCTAACATTGGACCTGGAACCCAACCCCGACATTCTTGCCGAAGTCGGCCGCCAAAAAGGGGACCGAATCCTGATTGGCTTTGCTGCCGAAACGGAAAACATGCTGGCCGAAGCCAAGCGCAAAATGCAAGTGAAGCATTGCGATATGGTAGTGGGTAACTTTGTAAATCAACCAGGAACCGGTTTTGGCGCAGATGAAAACGCTGTCACCTTAGTTCTGCGCACCGGCGAAGTTCTGGAAATTGAAAAAGCATCAAAGCGTGAAGTGGCCAGCCGAATTCTGGATCAAATCGGAAAACTCCGTTTAGCCAATTAAACAGTCGAACAAGCGCACCAGGGCATCGCGAGCTTCTAAACAATCGCGAAAATCCGAACGCAGTGGTACGCTAAACCGAGCCGTGACCGCAAGGGAGCGGTGATTGAATTAAAGGGATTCCGCAGATCCAAGACGGTAGTAACAATTCGCCCCGGACTTGATTTCAGGAACCTATCACGTTGGCTCGGAATTGTTCCCACCGTTCCTGATCTTTCGGATCGAAGCGCAAAGTGGCACGTAGAATTCAGGATCAAAAATCCTGAAACTTCGCCTTTCAATTCCGCACAACAGCTCC
>JAYUSZ010000321.1:0-23596 GCA_043755435.1 Bryobacterales bacterium
CCGAAATTGGGCATGTTTACATTGGGTACGGCTGTATCCAACTGAATGGTGGGCTCCATGATCAGTTTTGGAGCTGTATTGTTTACAACTGCCATGGGCGGAGTAAATTGTCGCGGCGAAATTTTTGGGAGTTTTCCCTTGCTCGCTTGAACCAAACTACGATCACCACCACCGCCACCGCCGGCGCTGGTTTGTTTCTTGATCGGTTCCGGTTTGTACGCCGCCAGATCAGGAGCAATCAACGGAACCATGTCCTTAACTTTCTGCTGAATTGTTTCGTTTGTGCTTAGAAACAGTACAAGAGCAACAGCAAGACCATGAAGGACCACAGATGCTGCTTTCGTTTTTTTGGACTTATCATCAACTTCCCAAATATCTTTCACCGCAACAGGCTTGGAAGTTAATTCAAGCGGCGGGAGCTTTGGCGGATTGATGAATTCCTTAATAGAATCAACAATGGTGAAAAACCAAGGCGTGTTGGTTTCTGGCGTCAGAAGACGCGCCAAATGAATGTCTTCGTCTTGCTGCGTCGGGTTTACCGGAGTCATCGCCATCCAATTAGATTCCTACAAAGTTACAGACGCGAAATAGGGGACTGAGGTTGCATGCCCTTGGGGAAATCCTACCAAAAATTGTAGCGCAACACAACAACGGCCCAAATCCTCTACCAAATTACGTAACAGTTGTGTCCAGAACGACTTAACAATAGATTTCAGGGTGTCAAGCCAAGACGTACCAACATTGCTTCAGGGTCAGGTTTGCGGCCCATGAATTGTTGATAGAGCTGAATCGGCTCTTCACTGTTTCCTTTCGATAGGATTTGCTCGCGGAAAGCAAGGCCAGTTTGCGAGTTGAGCACGCCTTCCTTATGGAACCGGCTAAAGGCATCGGCATCCAGCAGTTCGGCCCACTTGTAGGAATAGTAACCTGCACCATACCCAACTGGGCTGGAAAACAAGTGTGTGAAGGAGGCAATCATCGCATGGTCTTTTGGCAAAGGCACGGGCAGGCATTCAGCCAGAATGCTGCTTGAATAAGTTATGGGGTCACCATGAACTTCAGGACTGAACTTCATATGCAGAGATAAATCAATAGTGGAAAAACAGACTTGTCGCATTTGAGCAGAGGCTGAGCGGAATTTCTTTGAATCCTGAAGCTTCTTTAATAGAGCAACGGGCAGAGGCTCACCGGTTTCATAATGCCGGGCAAACAAATCCAAAGCCTTTTCTTCAACGCACCAGTTTTCTAGAATTTGCGAAGGAAGTTCAACGAAATCCCAAGCAACGTTGGTGCCGGCCAACCCACGCACTTCTACACGCGTGAGGCAATGATGCAACAGGTGGCCGAATTCATGGAACACAGTTTCAACCTCGCGGTGAGTAAGCAGGGCCGGCTTGCCATCCAAGGGAGGAGTCATGTTGCCGCAGATCAATCCCAGGTGCGGAGTCCAACCACTGGCGGTTGGGCGTCCTAGCGCAAAACCATCCATCCATGCTCCTCCGCGCTTGGTTTCGCGGGGGAAAAGGTCGGAATAGAAGCAGCCCATCAATTCACCGGAAGCTCGGTCATGAATTGCGTAACTTTCCACGTCAGGGTGCCAGGTTGGGACATTTTCGCGGCGCACCACGTTGATGCCGAAGAGTTCACCGCAGATTTCGAACATGCCTTTGAGCACCTGCGGTAGAGGGAAGTACGGACGCAAATCCTCTTCGTTGAAATCCATCTGCTCCGCCCGCATTTTCTCGGCAAAGTAAGAAACATCCCATAACTGCATGGGGCCTTCGGTTCCATTTGTTAGTTCAGCGCGGAAGGCTTCCAACTCGCGATTTTCCAGTTCCCAAAAAAGACGAGTCCGCGCTTGCAGCGATTCAATAAAGGCCAGGGCGGAATCGCCGTTTTTGGCCATGCGGTCGGCAATGACCAAATCGGCAAAATTTTTGTAGCTGAGCAGGTTCGCCTTTTCTCGGCGCAGTTCAAGAATGCGAGATATGATTGGGCGGTTATCGCGATCCCCGTGGGTGGCTCTGGAATAAAACCCCCGAGCAACTTTTTCGCGAATCTGACGATTGTCAAGATAATTGGTGACTGCAGTGAAGCTGGGTGCTTGCAGCGTGAAACGCCAGCCCTCAACACCCTTTGATTCGGCACTCTGTTTAGCGGCCGCAATGGCTGAAGGCGGCAGACCGGCCAACTGGGTTTCATCGGTAACAACAAGTTCAAAATCGTTAGTCGCATCCAGAACATTTTCCGAAAACTTCATGGTGAGTTTAGACAACTCAACATCGATTTCAGCTAACCGTGCCTTGCCTGCTGAACCCAGTTCAGCGCCGGCACGCTGGAAGCCATCCAACGTTTTTTCAACATAGCGCTTGCGGACTCCAGTAAGAGTGGAGGCTTCAGCGGTTGCAGCATAGTCCTTTAGTGCCTGATAGAGCCCTTCATTCAGAGAAATACTGGAATAGAAGGCACTGACTTTGGGCTGTGAAATGTTGACAGCGGCGCGCATCTCAGGAGTAGTGGCCACAGATTCAAGATGCCGAACAATTGCGATGGCCCAATCCAAACCTTCGGTGGCCACGTCATAGGCAGCCATGGTGTTATTCCAAGTTCGCGGGGATGGTTGTTTGATGATCCGATCGATGTTCAATTTGGCTTTTTCGACGAGTTCATCCAGCCCCGGCTCAACATGTTGGGCTTGAATTTTATCGAACGGGATATCAAATTGAGGGAGCAGTAACGGGTTTGCAGCAGACATTCAGCTATTTACCAAAGTACAAGAAAAGCAGGTTAATAACCAGCGCTAAGGCAATATATTTCAGGAATTAATGATTGTTTGATGTTTGTATGACGATTGCTATTGAGTGGGAAAGTAGGGCACGTGAAATATGCTGAGACCATGATTGGTTTGCGAAATCACTTGATCTTCCTGGCTGTTCTCACTGGCGCCGTTCCAGATAATGCAATGTGTTGGTTGAGCCTGAAATGGAGAGAAGGCGCTCTCCGTTAATGAGTATTCCGCCCTTCGGGCGAGGATTTTCAAGGCATGAAGGTCTAACGATCCGATGTGGTCTTCGTGAAGAGCACAGAAGCGAAGCCGCGCTTTTTTCATCGTCTCCATGAGCCCGCCAAGCTATCGCTCAGCATGGTTGCGACCGTTCGCCCGGCAAAATCATTGTAGCGCCGTTGCGTCCCTCTGCAGTTCTCAATCGGCTAAACTAAACTGACTCCTGCATATGGCGATCTCTCCTGGCGACAAACTCGGCCCCTACGAAATCCTTGCGCCCATCGGCGCGGGCGGCATGGGGCAGGTCTGGAAGGCGCGCGATACGCGTCTGGACCGCATCGTCGCCATCAAGACTTCCGCAGCCCAGTTCAGCGAACGCTTCGAACGGGAAGCCCGTGCTGTCGCGGCGCTGAATCACACGAACATCTGCCAGCTTTACGATGTCGGTCCGAACTATCTGGTCATGGAGTTTGTGGAAGGCGTGCCGGTTTCGCCGCCCGATTCCCCACGCAAGCTGCTCGATATGGCCGTGCAGATGAGCGAAGGACTCGCCGCCGCCCACGCCGCGGGGATCGTCCATCGCGACCTGAAGCCGGATAACATCCTGATCACGCGCGATGGCCGGGTGAAGATTCTTGATTTCGGTCTGGCGAAAGCGGCGCTTTCAAAAATCGGTTCTGAGGATGCAACCATTGCCGCTCCAGCCAATCTCACCGATCCCGGCACCACCCTCGGCACCATCGCCCATATGAGCCCGGAGCAGGCGCGCGGTGAGGTAAATCTGACGGCGCAGTCAGACCAGTTTTCGCTGGGCCTGGTGCTGTATGAATTGGCGGCGGGCAAGAAGGCATTCCAGCGGGGGAGTGGGGCCGAGATCATGGTCGCCATCATCCGCGAAGATGCCGAACCGCTGCCGTCGAGCGTGCCTGCGCCTTTTCGCTGGATCGTGGAGCAACTGCTTTCCAAGGAACCAGCAGATCGCTACGATTCGACGCGCGATTTGTACCGGGAGCTTCGCAAAGTGCGGGACCGGCTTTTGGAATCAGCGTCGGCGAGCGCGGTTGCGGCGGTCGAGGTCGCCGTCCCCCAGCGCAGCCGCCGCAATTGGCTTGGCTTTGCACTCATCACTGCGATCGTCGTCGCCGCCGGCGCACTCGGAACACTTTTCTTCGCCCCCAAGCCACATAACGCGGCGAACGATCGCTACACCCCAATCGAGACGTCGCTCGAAAATCCCTCCAATCCCGCATGGTCGCCGGATGGGAAGGCCTTCACCTACTCAGCAATCTTCGAGGGGAAACGGCAGGTCTTCGTGCGCTACCTGAATGCATCGCTTTCCACCCGGCTCACCAATCTTTCCAGCGATGTGTACCCTCTCGGCTGGGCGCCCGATGGCAAACGCATCTTCCTCGCAGCCGCGAGCCCGGCGGACGGCCAGCCGGAGCGATCTCTGTTTTCAGTCTCCATCGCCGGCGGCGAACCCGAGTTGATGATGCCGCTTGACGTGAGGCTGATGGCGCGCGTTTCCCCCGACGGGAAGGTTCTGCTGGCGCTCCGCTGGGAATCCGATGGAACCTATTCGCTTAACACTTCCTCGCCGGTGGGAAGCCCCTGGAAGCGCTACGCCCCGGCGCCGTTCGAATCGAAGCAGGTTTCGAATCAACTTTCCTTCAACCTTTCCCCCGATGGTAAGAAGATTGTCTATTTTCTAACCAACAACGGCGAAAACCAGGCATGGCTCTTGCCCTTCCCCCCGGGTTCGGGCACACCGAAAAGGATACTGGACGGTGATTTGGGTACGAGCATCAGCTTTTCCTGGTTTCCCGACAGCCGGCATATCGCGGCCAACACCGCAGGGGGTGATCGGCGGTTTCTCCGGTTGCTCGATACTGAAGGCACAGAGGGCAAGCCGATTACCGGCGGCATGGTCAACCAGTCGTCCCCCGCCGTCTCTTCCGATGGCCGGCGGATGCTTTTCCTGGAATCGACCAGCGATTACCGGATTGTGGCCGCGTCGCTGAAAGACGCTTCCCTGCGCACGCGGGTCCGCTCGCAATTAAGGACGGGAATGCCGCTGTGGGCCGCCAAGGGGGAACGCTTCGTATACGCCACTTCCTCGCACGGAGAAGCCGAGATCTGGCTGCGCGAAAGCGATGGCTCCGAACGCCCGATACTGACCCAGTCCGCCTTTCCCCCGGGAACTGGCAGCCGGTTTATGAACCCCGCTCTTTCCCCGGATGGGGGCCGGTTGGCCGTGATGCGGATTCCTCCGAAGGGCTCGGCCTCGATCTGGATCGCGTCCGTGGCGGGCGGCACTCCTGTACGCCTCACCAATGATGATTCCTCCACCGAGGCGATGGGAGCCTGGTCACCGGACGGCGCACGCATCGTTTATCGGCGGATCAAAGAGGGAGTCCTTTCGATCACGATCGCGAAGACCAGCGGTCAGGCGACGCCGGTCGAACTGGTCTCGAAGGCCAGGGACCTGCTGCCCGACTGGTCGCCGACCGGCGAGTGGATTGTCTATGCCAGCGAACCCGGCACTTGGGCTCTCATCTCGCCCGACGGCAAAGATGGAAATGCCAAGCGCGACCTCGGCAAGATCGCTACCCAGCACCTGACCTTTTCCAAAGACGGCAAGACACTCTATGGCATTCGTGCCGAGGGCGACCACCAGTACCTGTTTTCGTTGACCATCGCCACCGGTCAGATGAAAACCATCGGCGACGTGGGCAGCGAGTTCGCCCCGCGTAGCTACCTGAATCCCGGCATCCGCTTCAGCGTGAGCCCCGAAGGCCAGAGTATCCTTTACCCGACATACGGCACCAAGACGGGCCTGTGGATGCTGGAAGGGTTTGCGCAGCCGTAGATTTACCCTCAGCAGGGCAGTCGCTCCATCTGTTACTGTCAGGAAGGAACCTGCGTGCCTGAGATCAGCCGTTTCTTCGGTATTGTTGTGCAGATGTACTACGCGGATCATGATCCGCCGCATTTTCACGTCCGGTATGCCGGGCAAAAGGCCCTTTTTGCGATTGAAACACTAACTCTTTTGCGAGGCACTCTTTCGCCTCGTGCTCTGGCGCTTGTGACCGAATGGGCTACTTTGCACCGGGCTGAATTACTGGAAGACTGGGCGCTGGCGCGGGAAGAAGCGGAACTCAAGCCGATTGCGCCGTTGGAGTAACTCTTATGTTGAAAGATATCGTTTTTGCAAGTCCACTGGACGGTTACCGCCTCAGCATTCGCTATGAAGACGGCGTCGAAGGCATAGTCGATCTGGGAGCCATCATCTGTTCTCGCGGCGGTTTTCACGGCGTATTTGCACCGCTCAAAGATCCGGCTTACTTTTCCCAGGTGCGAGTGGATCCCGAACTCGGTACTGTCTCGTGGCCAAATGGCGCGGATCTCGATCCCGATGTTCTCTACGGACATCTGGTGCCGAACAGCGACGACCTCGTATCCGGCTGGAGTCGAAGCACGTTTCCAGATGTCTCGTAAGACTGCCTAACTGTCTTGTGATGCGTTAAACTGAACCCTGCATATGGCGATCTCTCCCGGCGACAAACTCGGCCCCTACGAAATCCTTGCGCCAATCGGCGCGGGCGGCATGGGGCAGGTGTGGAAGGCGCGCGATACGCGTCTGGACCGCATTGTCGCCATCAAGACTTCCGCAGCCTAGTTCAGTGAACGCTTCGAGCGCGAAGCTCGCGCGGTCGCAGCGCTGAATCACACGAACATCTGCCAGCTTTACGATGTCGGCCCGGATTACCTGGTAATGGAGTCCTTCCAGCATCCACAGGCCCGTCTTTTTACGCGCCTATAAGCTTTCGGTACTACTAATTTCCGGGTCGCGAATAGAGCGCGATCGAAAAAAGTGAGCGCCTCTGACTTGCGAGAACAAGTATTAATCAGAAGCGGAGCCTTAGCGCCAGCTGCACCTCGCGTTCGCCGGCTCCGCCAAAGGTGCCGGTAACCTGTCCAAAGTTGCCCGCGTTCACGTTGCCCACAGGATTTGCAAACTGCGGCGTGTTGGTCAGATTGTAGAACTCCGAACGGAGCTCCAGCTTCCACCCTTCCCGAATCGTGAAATTGCGGAACACAGAAAAATCATAGTTCGGCAGCACGGCACCGCGGCCAATATTTCGGCCCGCGTTTCCAAACCGGTTCGGACCAGGGGCAGCGAAGGCAGTTGTATCAAAAAAGCGCTGGCCGGGTCCTACGCCTCCAAGCTTTTGGTATTTGCCAACCACATCAGCAAACTGGCCGTTTCCCGGACAATTGCATGCACCTGCGTCAGCGGTAATATTGAAGGGTGCGCCACTGACGATTCGCATGATGCCGTTCAATTGCCATCCACCAAGAAGCCAACGACCTGGACCGTTGGTGAGATACTTTTTACCTTCTCCAAAGGGCAATTCGTAGATGTGATTGAGCACAAGCATCTGCCGCCGGTCGAATGACGTGGGACCATAATTGCGGCGAATGTCGGCCACAATGACGAAACCACCCTGATCATCTTGTACACTAAGCGACTTGCTCCATGTGTAGGCCGCTCCGAATGCGAAGCCATTAGAGAAGCGGCGCTGTAAGTTCACTTGCAGCGAATTGTAATTGTTGTTGTAAGCATTTGCTCTTTCTGCCACGCTGGCCGTGCGGCCGAAAAGTTTGTTGAACGCCAAGCCAGCCGTACCGGTGCCCGGCAGCGCAAAGTTCAACTCACGCTGACTGGGAAGGCGGCGGCCCAGTGAACCAACGTAGCTTAAATCAAGCACAGTGCCGAAGCCCAAATCACGCTGGTAGGTCATGCTGAAGCTGTGCACAAAGGGCACGGGGTTCGATCTTGGAATGGTGAAGAAAGCCTGGTTTGGCGCGGGTGAGATTACTCCGTTAGTAGGTATAGGCAACACCGGCACGGGAACAATCGTATCCATGGAACCGTCCACGCGAAAGTCGTTAGCTACACCTTGTTGGACGTTGTAGATCACGGGGAACTGAGTGGAAAGTGTTCCGCCTGTGAAACCGAAGCGGCCCGTATAATATGAGGTTCCATAACCGCCGCGCAGCACTGATTTCGGCGAGACCTTGTAGGCAAAGCCCAGGCGGGGTGCCCAATTGTTGGCATCGAAATCTACGTTCGTGCTGAGGTCGATATTGCCATAACCTGCAACCACCAGACTATTGTTTGTCGGATCATAGTTCGATGCACCGCCTTTGTAGCGAGGTTTCACAGTGGAATGCGCCTCGTAGCGCAGGCCAAGGTCCAGGGTGAGTTTAGTATTCACCTGCCAGGAGTCGTGGAAAAAGAAGAAGGCCTGCGTCATTCGGTTGGTGGGTGTCACTGTTTGGAAAGTGCGCGAAGAAACATCAGGCGCATTGATCAGAAACGCCGCATAAGAATTTCCCGCCGTCCCGAAAGACCCCAGTGCGACTCCAGGCAATGCGGTTGTGCCAGGGTTGAATTGAAACCGCCCACGTGGCCCGAAGTTCAGCCCCTGTGGCTGAAAGCGATCCGCACGGATGCGGCGCAAATCGGCACCCCATTTCACGGTGTGCCGGTTTAGGTTTTTGCTCCAAACATTCACCCAGTTGAAAAGATTGTCGGAGTTGATCAAAGGATACGTCACCGGTGTCCCAATTCCGGGCATGCCGGAAATGTCGTAACGGGGCAGTCCGCGCGTGGAAAGAGGATCGGGGAAAACATTGATCAATCCCAATTCTTTGGACAAAGGATCGTCAATGTTGTTTCCATTTACATCAACGAAATAGCGGTTGTAACCGAAGCGGGCTTCCATCAACATGGTGGGGCTCCACTGGCGAGTGTAGTTCAAAGCAACAGTATGATTGCCACCTTTGCTTGCCACCCCGTCACCCAGCTTGAAGCCTAAAAGAGCATCCTGTGAAACCGTGGAGGGCGTGAAGTTGTACTTCACGAAGAACGAATTCCGTTCGTTGACTGTGTGATCAATGCGGCCATCGTAATTGTAACTGTCGTATCGGAACGGCACGTTTGCAACGATATTGTTCACCAAACCCGACTGGTTGGTTGCCGGCAGGAAGCCGTTGAGCTTCCGAGCTAAGGGATGAATGCGGCTGGGGGGAATCACGTTGTTGGGGAAGAGAGTGCGGCCTGCTCCATCGGGTCCCGTAGCTGGATCATAAAGATTAAGACCAGCAACACCGTTGAAGTTGCCGTCACGCCAGGCTGCAACGGGAATAGTATTTAGCTGAGTTGTCGCTTGGCGAATTTTGGTGGCCTGGTAAGAACCAAAGAAAAATGTCTTGTTCCTGCGGATTGGTCCGCCCAAGGTGCCGCCAAACTGATTGCGGGTGAGTGCAGGCTTGGGTTGCGGTACGAAATTGAAGAAGTTACGCGCGCGTAGTGCCGCCACTCGATTGAACTCAAATGCGCTGCCGTGAAACTGGTTGTTGCCACCGCGGGTGACAACGTTCAACACTGCGCCCCCAGCGCGACCGAACTCCGCATTGAAGTTCGACGTGGAGATATTCACTTCCTGAACCGACTCGGCCGGCGGAATGTAAATGGTCAACCCCAGCGTGGGATTGTTGTTATCCACACCATCCACCTGGACGTTGTTTGCGCTATTGCCTTGACCGTTGGCCTGATAAAACGTAGTGCGCTGCGGATCTTCAAGAGCGGTGAAATTAGCCAGTGGTGGAGTGACTCCTGGCAGCAATCCTACAAGTGCCTGGAAACTCCGGTTCGCCACCGGAAGTTCCCTTACGGCCTGAGAGGTGATGGTCCGATTGACGTCGGAACGGTCAGTTTGCAGCAGTGGAGATTCCGCGGTCACTTGTACCGTCTCCGTCAATGCGCCAGTTTCCAGAGCGAAATCGACACGTACCGTAGAGGCCACTGTGATCTGAATATTTGCGCGAGTACTTTTCTTGAACCCTTGCTTTTCTACTTCCACCAGATATTGCCCCGGCGGAAGGAAGGGTTGATTGAACATTCCTTCTTCGGTGCTGACAAGGGTTCGTTTCAAGCCCGTATCCTGCTCGGTAATCACTACTCTGGCATCCGGGACCACGGCACCAGAAGGATCCAATATTCTTCCCAGTAGAGTAGCGGTTATGGCCTGTGAGTAGCCAATAATGGAAGCCATCAAGAAAAGCAGTATTGTTCGCATTGGGTTTTTCTCCATTAACGTTAGCGTTATTTTCAGGGAGTCTACCACATGCGGTTGCCTGTGGGAAGGGTCCGAATTGAGCGGCTACATTGGTTGAGCGGGAGGGATTTTATGGGTGGTCAAATTTCAACTATTTCACTTTGCTGCTCTAATTGTCCAGTTCACGCCCAACAAGATTTGGTGATCCACAGTACCTGTTGAAATCCCCACGTGCTGAGCGGAAAGATCGAGGCTGAAGCGGTCCGTAAGCTGATATTCCAGGCCTTCGAGCATGGTGAAAAACCGGTTCAGTGAGGTTTGCTTTTCAACCGTAATATTGCCGTGCGCTGTTAGTTTCTGCAGCAATCCATGTTGCCCCAGTTTTCGACCGTAGCCGAAAGTTACATCGAAAATGCCTGCCGGATTGGTATCGCTCGATTTCGTTGCGCCGGTCCAACTGACGCTTCCGCCGAAGCTATTCAACCCTGGATCAACGCGAAACAGAGCGCTTCCACCGCCGCGAAATCCACCTTCACCTCGGGTTTGAACGGTCATGGTGGGCGCAATTCCCACATTGATGCCGCTCCATTTTAGGGCCGTGGCGCTGGTGAAAGTAATGTGATCGCTGGCTTGGGTAAGACGGTTGCCGTCAGTGACGAAGCTGTCTACAAAATCAGCATTGATCCCCCACTCGGTATGCTTCAAATAAGCATTGTCTGAATCCGGCGTGAAGCGCAACGTGATGGGTATCCAGTAGCAACCACTTGCTGTGAAGCCGTTCAATACATCTAATTCAAACGTTCCGGGAGCTGCGATCAGAGGGGAAATTGTCAGCCTATTTCGGAAGGAAGCAGACTGGCGGCGCATCCGTGGTGTCCGCCTGGACGCAGCGGAAAGTTGTGATGAGCCGAACAGCAACCCAAACAGTGTCAGGAGCGTCCAATAATTCATTAGCTTAAGCTTACAACTGCTTTGGCGGTTAGAATTAAGAGAGACACCATGAACCTTCGATTTGTACACTTGGCCGGAGCCTTGCTCGCAGTGGCAGCATTCGGGCAATCCCTTAAAGACTTTGAAAAGAACGTTACTGAATTCGACTTGCCAAACGGAATGCATTTCATTTTGCTGGAGCGGCATCAGGCACCAGTAGCCAGTTTTTACATGCACGTAAATTCCGGCGCGGTGAACGATCCTGGTGGCCGCACTGGCATGGCCCACATGTTTGAACACATGATTGGCAAAGGAACAACTACCGTTGGCAGCAAGAATTGGGCCGATGAAGAAAAGGCGCTCTCAGCCATTGAGGGTGCTTACGACACTTTGGAAGCAGAGCGGCGTAAGGGTCCACGTGCGGATAAGGGCAAATTGGAACGATACGAATCCACGCTGAAAAAGTACATTGAACTTGCCGGCGAGTATGTGGATCAAAACGCGTTTGTCCGTTTGATTCAGGACAACGGAGCGAAGGGATTCAACGCCAGCACGTCCATGGATTACACCAACTACTTTTACAGCCTACCTTCCAACCGTGCTGAATTGTGGTTTTTGCTGCAAGCGGAATGGGTGAAGCGCCCAGTGTTTCGCGAGTTCTACAAAGAGCGCGACGTGGTGCGCGAAGAGCGGAAAATGCGATTGGAATCCTCACCATTAGGAAAGCTGCTGGACGTGGCAATTACTAGCGCATTTGCGGCGCATCCTTATCGAGTAGCAGCTGGATGGGCTAGTGATATTGTTGCCCTGCGAGCTCGTGATGCTGAAGCTTTCTGGAAGGAGCACTATGTTCCCAGTAACATCACAGTGGGGATTTCTGGCGATATTACAGCGGCTGAAGCCAAGCGTATGGCTATGAAGTATTTTGGCGACATGACTCCTGGTCCTCCGCCTTCGCGAGTTACTACGACAGAGCCTCCGCAGATGGGAGAAAAGAGAGTGAAAGTGGAGGACGCAAGTCAGCCATTTCTGCTAATCGCTTATAAGCGTCCGTCAGAAATGGACCCTGATGATGCAGCCTTCGATGTTCTGGACGGCATTGTTTCCGGCGGACGAACCGGAATGATTTACAAGGAACTGATTCGGGATAAACAGGTGGCCTTGCAGGCACAAACTGTGACGAACTTTCCCGCCAGCCGCTATCCGAATCTGTTCCTGTTCTTCACTGTGCCCAATCAGGGAAAGACTGTGGAGGAGAACGAAAAAGCCTGGTATGAAATTGTGGACAAATTGAAAACTGCGCCAGTGGATTCGGCGACGCTGAAACGGGTGAAGACAAAGATGCGTACCGGGATGATCAGCCAGTTGGACGACAATGTGGGGCTTGCCTCGCAGTTGGCACAGTATCATGCCACTTACGGAGATTGGCGGAAAATGTTCACCGCACTAGAAGACATTGAAAAAGTAACTGCGGCCGATGTGCAGCGAGTGGCCAAAACTTACTTGGTGGAGAAAACACGGACCGTTGCCTGGATTGTTCCTCCCGCAGTAGAACCAGCCAAGGGAGAAACAAAGTAATGAAGACCGCATTGTTATTTATTTTTGTGGCGGGCAGTTTGTTAGCACAACCCGTGAAGTCCCCGGCTGAAAAGCTGGTTTATCCACCGTTGGAGCAAGTGAAGACTCCGGAGATTGAAACTGCAACGCTGCCAAATGGGATCAAGTTGTATTTGATGGAAAACCATGCGCTGCCTCTTGTATATGGCACCGCGATTGTGCGCACGGGAAGCCTCTTCGATCCTGCGGGAAAGGTGGGTGTAGCGGAGATGGGTGCATCCATTCTGCGCAGCGGTGGTACCAAAACTAAAACAGGCGATCAGTTGGATGAGCAGTTGGAAAATATTGCGGCAACCGTTGAGGCGGGCATGGGTGACACTGAAGCAAGCGTCACGTTTACAACCCTAAAAGAAAATGTCGCTGAAGTGATGGCTGTATTTAAAGACGTCTTAACGCAGCCGGAATTCCGCCAGGAAAAAATCGACTTACTGAAGAATCAGTTCCGCAGCGCGATTGGCCGACGAAATGACGATGCCGACGCGATTGCATCGCGAGAGATGGAACAGATTGTCTACGGGCGCGATACCGTATTCGGCCGGCAAATTGAGTATGAACATGTGGACGCGATTACTCGTCAGGATCTGGTGGCATTCCACGCCCGCTACTATTTCCCAGCGAACACCATGCTAATTATTCAGGGGGATTTTTCAGCCGCCGACATGAAACAGAAAGTGGAAGCCTTGTTTGCTGATTGGAAAGAAACACGCCCGCCAGTCCCGGTGTTTCCAAAGGTTGATCGCACAAAGAGTAAGCCCGGCATTTACGTGGCGGAGAAAGAAAACGTCGAGCAGACCTTTTTTGAAGTGGGGCATTTGGGTGGTAAGTTGAACGACAAAGATTATCCAGCCACTGAGGTGGCGCTGAGTATCCTTGGCTCCAGTTTTTCGGGTAGATTGTTTAACATCATCCGCACGGACAAAGGCTACGCCTACAACGTCAGCGGGAGTTGGGGTGCCGGATACTTGAATGAACGGCTGCTGAACATTTCTGGTTCCGCTTCGCTGAACAGGACCACCGATACTCTGGAAATCATCCGGAGCGAAATTGGAAGGATGGGCAGGGAAGAAGTTACTGACCAGGAGTTGGAATCGGCTAAGTCGCGAGTATTAAACAGTTTCATATTTAATTTTGATCAGCCTCGAAAAACTCTTACACGGATGGTGACTTACAGCTACTACGGCTATCCTTCTAACCACTTATTGAGCTATCAAAAGGCCATTGCAGCAGTAACGAAGGCGGATGTGCTGGCGGCTGCCAAACGCAACTTACAAGTAGACAAACTGGTGTATGTGGTGGTGGGCAAAACCTCAGAGTTCGGCAGGCCGTTGTCCGATTTGAAACTGCCCATTAGTAAGATTGACCTCACCATACCCGAGCCGAAAAAGAAGTCGACGGGTAAAACCGATGCTGCCAGCGCCGACAAAGCCAAACAGTTATTAGCACGCGCACAGCAGGCAATGGGCGGAACCGAGGCTTTGGCTGGAATTAAGGACATGACGTGGAACGTGGATATGAACATGGCTGGCACATCGCTAAAGTCCAAAAATCTCTTCCGCGTTCCCAATCAGTTCCGGCAGGAACAGGAGTTGCCATTCGGCAAAGTGTTTGTTTACTCGGACGGCACCACGGGATGGATGAAAACGCCGCAAGGTGAAATCCCCATGCCTCCTGAATTCCTGACGCAAGTAAGAGGACAGATGATGAAGTTACTGCCGAGTTTGGTGTTGAGTGACCGCATGGCGTCTCGTACCATTTCCCTGGTTGACGACAGCACTGTGGAAATTTCCGAACCCGGGAATCCTTCCATGAAACTGCGGTTCGATGCAAAAACTGGCTTGCCCAACAAAGTGAGTTACGCTTCGGCTGGCATGCAGGGAATGGTGGATGTGGAAGAGGAATTGGACGATTTTCGCGACATTGGCGGTGGTCTGAAAATGTACTTCAAGCAAAGCGTAACGCAATCGGGACAGAAGGCAACTTCCGTGCTGAGCGACTATAAGATCAATACTGGTCTCACCAAAGAGGCATTAAGCGCCAAGCCATGAAAGTTCTCAGTCTGTTGGTGATCTTCGCGCTGGGCGCGGCTGCCCAGGAAACGGCCATTCAACAGCGGGGCCGCAGAGTGGTGGAAACGGCCTTGGAAGCCTTGGGAGGTGCCCAATTTCTTGCGGTAACCAGCCGCACAGAACAGGGACGACTGTATTCTTTCCACAATGACCGGACCACGGGAGCAGCTCGTGCAAAGCTCTACACGGCCTATATTTCCAGGCCGGAAGGGGCTGCTGCTGGATTCTTTGGACAACGGGAACGCCAGTCGTTCGTATCCAAGAAAGATAAGGAAGAACGTGCCGTAATCTTCAACGAATTGGAAGCTTATGATTTGGGCTATCGAGGAGCTTCTCCGATTCCCAAGGATGTTTATGACCGGTATCGCGATTCGGCGCTGCGGAATATTTTTTACATTTTGAAGCATCGTCGCACGGAGAAGGGCATGATCTTCGAGTACAGGGAGACGACTACACTGGATAATCTTCCTGTGGAGGTGGTGGATATCACTGATGATGAAAACCGCGTGGTGAAGGTGTACTTTCACCTGTCAACGCATTTCCCATTGCGGCAAGTGTATGAACGGCGGAATCCTGAAACTCGCGAATTGAATGAGGAAGTATCGCTATTCACAAAGTACCGAAACGTGGGCGGGGGTGTGAAGTGGCCATTCAACATCACACGCCATCGTAACGGTGAAAAGATCTTCGAGTTGTTCTCTGAATCTGTAAAGATCAATGAGCCCATCAACGACAGCCAATTCAAACTGCCAACAGGCGTGGCAATCATCAAGCCTCGCTCACCAAATTAATTCTCGGTCGGTTTTTCAATACTGTCGACAACAATCATCGGCACAGGTCCTTTCTGCGATTCTAACTTCAGTCCAAGCTGTTCCTGAAGAGCGGTAAAGATGGAAGGACCAGGAGCATCAGATGGTGGCGGTGGAGGCGCTGGTGGTCCTCCGAATGGCCCAAAGCCTGCTTGCGATTCGTCTGGCGTCCAGTTCAATTCGAAATCGTACTTTTCAGTGAGACCGGTTTTATCAATCACCTGCCGGCCCAACTGGTTTGACAAGTTGTTGGCCAGCATACCCATGTCCATTTGCTTGCCATTCACTTGGCCGCGACCCATTCTGATCATGCCTCGCACTTCCTGGCCTTGGGTTTCCGCAACTTTCATCTTGGCTCCGCCCTTGCCAGGCACTAGAGCATAGACAGGAAGCTCCTTGGTTTCGCGATGGAACTTCATCTTGAAGCGGTCTTCCAGCAAGGACAGAATCATGGGCTGCAGCTTATCTCTATCGATCTGCTCCGTTCCATCAGCCTTGGCATTGACGTCGAAACGCTCTGTGCCCATCCAACTAGGGCCGCCTGTAATCTGGAATTGCCGAACACCCAGCGCCTGCTCAATCAGGAACCTGACGTTGACGTTCTGGCAAACGAAACGGCCGCCTGGGGCGATTTGTATGCGTACCGCATGAGAAGTGGGGTCGCCGGGTTTAATGGAAATAACCTCGAATGCTTTCCGGGCAGCAGGAGCATTCTGTGCATTCACCAGACCTGCAGCGAGGCACGCCATTGTGGTTCGACGAGAGAGGCGAAAAGTGTTTTGCTTCATAAAATCATTCAACATGTTCGAATATACGGCAACCAGCGGAAAGGTTCCAGGAATTGTTTGTTTCCTTTGTTTGCGGGTACAATCGGACCATTAGGAGTGCACACAATGAATATTCGTTGCTTATTGTTTTTGATAGCCGGAATGGCTAATGCGCAGCAGGGGCCGAATTCGCCAGATCCGAATCGCCTCCCGGATGAACCGCGAGCGTTGAAAGCCTACCTGGGGCTGACCGATGATCAGTTGATGCAGATGCGAAAAGCTGGCGAGGAAGCTCACCAATCGGCCAATGAAAAAGTCCGTGCAATGCAGCCCCAGTTGGAACAGAAACGGATGACCGTTCAACAATTGCTAGGCGGCAAAAATCCAGATCCTACAATGCTGGGCAAAGCAGTGCTGGAATTGCGGGCCGTTGAGAAGCAGATTGCCGAAGTCCACGATGGCGCGCGGAAGAGTGCATTAGCGGTGTTGACACCGGAGCAGCGTACGAAATTCAAGGCCATAGAAGATGCGGCACTGCTGCCTGAAGCTACGCGGGATGCCATTCGGATGGGGTTGACAATGGGAAGTCCCGGGGGTGTGAATCGAAGCAATGGGAATCAAGGTCCACAGCAAATCCGCGGTACGCAATTGGAAGGACCTCGCCCCCCAATGCAGCCGATGCCTCCGCAACCGCAACCAAGGAGAGAGGAATAAGCAATGACGCCGAACATGCTGGGAGCCTATGGCGAATGGGCGGTGCAAGGCATGCAGGATCCGCCTCGGCTCTCGTTTCGTCAACCGATGTTCAACAATGTGGATGCGTGGCGATCCGTGGCTCGAGCAAGGTTCAGGGAACTACTGGCTGGCCCGGCGGCTGCACCAACTCCAATTCCAGCGGTTCAACATCAAGTGGAATTCGATGGGCTTTCCATTGAACATCTACAATGGCAACTACCTTACGGCCCAGCCACGGATGCATTGGTGCTGAAGCCTGCAAAGGCAACTGGAAAACTTCCTGGTGTTGTGGCGCTGCATGATCATGGCGGCAACAAGTATTTTGGATATCGCAAAATCACGCAGATGTCGAAGGACCCTCATCCGTTGATGATCCGCCATCAGGAACGCTATTACGGCGGCTTAGCTTGGGCAAACGAACTGGCCAAGCGCGGCTATGTAGTGTTGGTTCACGATGCCTTCACATTCGGTAGCAGGCGGATGATGCTGGCCGATCTGCCCGCCAATATCCGCAACAACATGGTTGAGGCAAATCCTGAATCGGAAGAAGAGATTGCGCGCTATAACCAATTCGCCGGTGCGCACGAACATATCATTGCCAAAAGCCTTTTCAGCGCGGGAATGACTTGGCCCGGCGTATTTGTTTCGGATGATCAGCGAGCTCTGGACTATTTGGCATCTCGTAAAGATGTGGACCCGACGCGGCTAGGCTGCTGCGGCTTATCGGGCGGTGGACTGAGGACTGTGATGCTGGCTGGAGCCGATGAGCGGATTCGCTGTTCCTGTTGCGCGGGCATGATGACCACTTGGCGTGATTATGCATTGAGTAAATCGCACACGCATACATGGATGTGTTACATCCCAGGATTGCCCAAGGAATTGGACTATCCGGAAATTTTAGGTCTGAGTGCTCCAAACGCAGTGCTGGTGCTGAACAACAATCAGGACGGGTTGTTCACGCTGCCAGAAATGCAACGCGCTGACCGGATCCTAGGGGACGTTTACAAGAAGGCTGGTGCGGCCGAGCGCTATAAAGGCAACTTCTATGAAGGTCCGCATAAGTTCGATGCGCCGATGCAGAAGGATGCGTTTGCCTGGTTTGACCGTTGGTTGAAAGGCTGAGAGTTCAAGCTGGCTTGCGTCCTCTATTCGCATGTTATATAAATGAAGACCTCTCGGAAACGTTAAAGGGGTTTATTGTGCGACTACTTAAATTTTGTATGTGTCTGTTGTTCGCTGCCAATCTGTCCAACGCGCAAGATACGCGCGGAAGCATAGCCGGAACTGTTATGGATGCCCAGAAGGCCACGGTTGCGGGAGCAGCAGTCTTAATCGCCAACACCGGAACGGGCACCACCACGCGGCTCACCACAAACACCAGTGGCTACTACGAAGCACCTTTGCTTTTGCCAGGAGATTATCGTGTAACCGTAGAAAATGCCGGATTCAAGAAATCCGTGCATTCGGGAATCTCCTTGGGAATTGGGGACCGCCTTCAGATTGATGTGCAACTCGAAGTTGGTGCGACCGCTGACTCGGTAACAGTGACAGCTGAGGCACCAATGCTGGATACCAATGCCGTTACAACCGGGCGCTCAGTGACCCATCGCGAAGTTATGGACCTGCCGGTGTTGGGTAACAATGTTTCCATGCTGGCGCGCTTGGCGCCGGGCGTCCAAGTGCCAGGCACTACGCAATCGCTGCTGCAAGGGCAAGTGGGCGGTGGCTCGGCCTACAGCATGCCAGGTGGTGTTGGCGGCAATGAGTGGTCCATGGATGGAGCATCAACGAACGGCACCGACAGACGGACAGCGATCATGCCCAGCCCGGATATTATTGATGAGTTCAAAATTGAAACTTCCAATTTCGACGCTTCCTTCGGGCATTCCACCGGGCTGAATATTTCCATGTCCACGAAAGGTGGCGCGAATACTCTCCATGGTTCTGCCACATATCAGTATTTCAATCAGCGCTGGAATGCGGCATCGTTCTTTGTGAAGCAGAGCCGCTATGCGCAGATTGCAACGTTGCGCGGTGCGGGAAACATCGCCGCAGCCGATGCTCTGGCAGGCCAGCCGATGCTACCTGCTGGGCATACCAACAACTATCACGGGACCATCAGCGGCCCTGTGGTGATTCCAAAATTGTTAAACGGTCGCAACAAGCTTTTCTTTTTCCTGGGTTATTCTGGATTGAAGAATCAGCAGGCAGCGCGACCAAGCGAGATCAACTATACAGTCCCCACAGTGGCAATGCGTAACGGAGACTTTTCGCAACTGCTGCAAGTCGCCTCCAATCCATCGCGCTATCAAGTGTATGATCCGCTAACCACGCGGCCCGATCCAACCAGAGCAGGACATGTGGTGCGCACACCTTTCGCCGGGAATATTCTTCCCAGACAGCGGTTCCAAAACCCGATGTATGACTTCTATACAAAGCGCATGCCGCTTCCAAACAACGATCCGACGGATCCAAGGCAGGAGCCGTTGAATAACTACTTAGCCACCGGCATGCCGAACAATGTGACTTACAGTTCCTGGAATAATCGCATTGATTATCAGGCATCCACCAAGCATCGCTTCTTTTTCCGTTGGCTGAAAAGCAGCTACCTGGAAGATGCACAGGACTTCACTTATCAAACCGAACCGGGGTTGATGGCTTGGAACGAAAAACGTCCTTCAAAGTCTGCTGCTGCTGATTGGACGTTTACAACGAGTGCGTCCACCGTAATGAACCTCAGCGTGGATGCGACGCAATTTCTGATTCAGAACCAGCGGCTGGGTACGAGGAAGTACAAACCCTCCGACGTCGGGCTGCCTGCCTACATGGATCAAAAATGCGGAACAAGCTGCGTGCTGCCGCGAGTCAACTGGCCAGGGATGACCTACTGGGGTGGTGACATGATCATGAGCACCAACGTCGATCCTGGTCCAATCGGACTGCAACAGGGATTGAAGTACAACGTTTCCCATGTGCGCGGATCTCATTCGCTGCGCGCTGGAATCGACTTCCGCCAACACTACCGCACCAACATCCAAAACGGCGGCTTCACTTCGGGACAATTCACTTTCGCGAATACCTACGTGCGCAAGGATGAAGACGGTTTCAACGCGGCGGGAACACTGGGTCTTACATGGGCAGCATTTGCACTAGGAATTCCAAGTGGCATGTCTGTGGATACCAATGACACGTTCGCCCTGATGAGCCCTTACTACGGATGGTACGCCCAAGATACGTGGCGTGTGACTCGCAATATCACTCTGACTTTGGGGCTGCGCGCTGAATATGAGAAAGGATCAACGGAACGTTACAACCGCGCGATCACTTCCTTTGATCCAACCTTAGCTCTACCTATTTCAGCTGCAGCGCAAGCCGCTTATGCACGCAACCCCCTGACAGAGGTACCCGCCAGCCAGTTCGTAGTGAGGGGTGGAAACCTTTACGCCGGAGTGAATGGAGCGGACCGGCAGTTGTGGCGAAACGAGTTGATGTGGCTTCCGCGGCTAGCTGCAACCTGGCAGATAAACTCGAAGACGGTGATACGCGGCGGGTACGGAATTTATTTCGACACACTGAATGCGCTTAACCAGGGGCCGGATCAGTATGGCTATTCCCGCACTACGAATACTGTTCTAACCAACGACTTTGGACAAACGTGGCGCGCAGGTGATCCTCAAAATGGAGTTTCCCCGTTGAGGGATCCGTTCCCTGTGCGAAGTGATAGCACACGTTTCGATACGCCTTTCCGCAATAGTCTGGGATTGATGGCCAGAGCTGGTCAGGGCTTTACTTACACGGACTACAATCGCCGCCATCCGCGCGTGCAGCGTTGGCGTGTTGGCGTGCAAAGGGAGCTATCCAGCAACATGTTGGTTGAGGCTTCCTACTGGGGGCAATGGGCTGATCGGATTGGACTGAACGCTCGCGAAGATGCATTGCCGGAATCGTACTTTGCCACCGGTAATGTGCGGAACAATACGATTGCTAATGAACTCAACCGGCAAGTGCCGAACCCATACTTAATTGGCAACTTTTCATCACTCCAACAAAGCGATCCGGTGCTTTACCAGCAGATTTCCACGCTTGGGTCGTTCCAAAGTGCAACCATCGCCAAAAACCGGTTGCTAAGGCCGCTCTCACAAATGAATGGGCTGTTCAACAATGCCACTCCCACCGGATTGGCGCGCACCAATGCGTTTGAATTCAACTTTCAAAAACGAATGTCAAAGGGCGTTAACGTGAATGCATCGTATACGCGTATGTTCCAAGGCAACAAAACAATTCTGGAAAACGAATTCAATACATCACCGACGATTTGGTGGGCCAGCGACACTGCCCGCCCACACCGGTTGACAGCCACAGCTATCATCGAACTGCCGTTTGGAAAGGGTCGCTCCTTCTTAAAGACTGGCGTCTTAAATCACTTGTTGGGCGGATGGCAATCCGCATTGACCTATGAATTCCAACCAGGACCGTTGCTCGCCTGGGGGAACAACTTCTACTACGGGGACGTGAACAATTTCGAGGCAGATGCAACTTCAACTCCCAAGACGCTCAACCAATGGTTCAACACAGGTGTGGCGTTTGAACGGATTGCCAACAATCAGCCCGCAGCATTCCATACGCGTATTTTTCCGCGATTCTTCAATGGACTGCGCGCCGATGGTTTGAACCAATGGAACGCCAATCTATTGCGCGAATTCCGGGTGTTTGAGCGATTCAAGCTGCAAGTGCGTGCGGATGTGATTAACTTGCAGAATCGCTCGCAAATGAGCGCCCCGGAATTGAATCCTACATCGACGAACTTTGGCCGCGTCACCAGCCAGACTTCTTCGCTGAACAGGTTTTATCAAGTGCAGGCACGCATCCAGTTTTAAGGAGATTACTTGTTCTGCGTTAGTCCCTTGATCAGTGCCACTTCCGCAGGCTTGTAAGCTGACCCATCGGTCTTAAACACCTCGTGAAACCAAATCGCTGGCTCGCGATTCACATATGGTGTCTTCCATGAATCCCATGGCAGGAACGTCTGCGTCTTGCCAGCCACTAGCCCCCAGTTGTAAGCCGCCACTTTGTATTTCTTCGCCACCGGCATGCTTCCTTCAAAGGTGCTGTTATTTCCGCGTGCCATATATTCGGTACACAAAATCGGCCGCTTGTGCCGCTGCAACTCAACAATAATGCGTTCAAATTCAGCAGCTGCACCATAGTTGTGAAATGAGATCACATCCGATTGTTCCATTTGAATTCGCTCCATGGCATTCATCTTCGCGTCTCCATCCCAGCCACCTTTCCAAATGCCACTGGTCAAGGGTTGGGTAGGTTTCGCCGATCGTGCCCATTCGAAAACTTTCGGGAGCAACGCCTCCACCAGTTGCACCTTCCCTTCCGGTTCTTTCGCTTTGTAGCTTGAGCCATTCAAGTTATCCGGCTCATTCCACATGTCCCAGGCAAGCACTCGCTGGTCGTTCGCAAATGCGGCAACCACGCCTTTCACGTAAGTTTCCAACCTTGGGTATTGCGACTTATCTGTCAACGCATGCGACCCCGGCGCCTGCACCCATCCAGAGTTATGCACGCCTGGAGTTGGAGCGCGTTGCAGACCAAGTTTCGGAAACGGGTCCCAACAGGAATCGAACAGCACAAACATAGGTTTGATTTTGTGCTTCGCTGCGATCGTCAGGAATTGATCAATGCGCTTGCGAAATCCAGCAGCGTCCTGTTGCCACGGCAAGTCGTGAAGGAACACCCGCATTGTGTTCATGCCGATGGATTGCGCCCAACCCAGCTCCAAGTCAATGCGCTTCGGGTCGAAAGTTTCAGCCTGCCACATTTCCAGTTCATTAATAGAGGAAGCTGGAATGTAGTTCGCACCCGCCAGCCAAGGCTGCTTGGCATACCAATCATTGGCACGCTTTTCAGACCAACGGGGTGACTGAGCCAGAAGGAAACTGCCTGACAAGAAGAGGAATTGCAAAAGAGTGATCTTCATATTGTTCGCTCCAACCATTATCGACCAACCTCAGATGCATTATTAAGTTAGGATAAATATTATGAAATACAAGGGGCTTCTCCACCTTACGGCGTTCCTTTGCGCCTGCACTGTTGCTTTTGGACAAGGAACTACTTCCAGAATTTTGGGCACTGTACTGGATCCAACAGGCTCGTCCGTGCCCGGCGCGGCCATTAAGCTTACCAACGAAGGAACCAAAGTTTCCTTCAGCACCACCACTTCCACTGCAGGAACTTATGTGTTCGAAGCAGTGCAACCAGGAACTTACGAAATCTCCGCTGAAGCGGCTGGTTTCCGCCGGTTCGCAGCACGCAAAATTCCAATTTCCATCGGCCAACCCGCCACCGTCAATATCAAAATGGAGATTGGTGCTGTCACCGAACAAGTAACCGTGGATGGCTCGTATGAAGCCGTGCAAACTTCTACATCCGGCAACTACGGCAACCTCATCTCTCAAAAAGCTCTCATGGATTTGCCGATCGTCGGCAGCCGTGGCCGCAATCCGGTGAATCTTGTGTTCATGCAGCCTGG
>JAYUSZ010000322.1:0-8670 GCA_043755435.1 Bryobacterales bacterium
AGGCGAGGATCAGGTTATCGAAAGGGGAGAGCTTTCGCGGTTGATGATGATTTCCTTGCATTCGCTTTGGTTAAAAGGTACTAGCGAGATTTGGCGGGCAGGTGGGTTGCGCCGGATGGGGGGACGGAAGTTGTTGAGGGATGAGGAGTTAGAGGAAAGCAAATTATTTTGATGCTTGGTGAATGATAAAGTTCGCATCAGTCAGCAAAGCCGGGCCAGCGACATAGAGATTCGAGGCATGGATGGATCAAGAGTATCTGGCACAACTCCAGAGGGTGTGAATCCTTTTGGCACTCGCCAGGGTATGACTAGAATCGGTAAGAAACGAATCATCACGCCTATCTTGCATTGAGGGCAACGAGCGGCATTTTGAACGATTTGTTCTTTTGTCGTTGGGGGCGGCTTGAGGAGTTCCAACTGTTGGGGAGTTGGTAACGTGGCCCCAGCAACAGTTGGCGGCAAAGAGCAAGATTGCCAGCCCGAACGCGGTTGGAACAAACCATAGTGACAAATCCGGGTAGAAAGCGCCTAGCCGCGATATTACTCCTTGAGGTTTGGTAAGAAGGTGGGCGAAAGCACCCACCCCACCAACGCCAAGTCCAGTGTTTTATGGGACAGCCAATCAGAACTGTCCCTTCACCTTTGCGAGCGATTTTTTCGGTTTTGGTTTAACTGCTTGCTTTTACAATTCTTGTCCAAACGATCACATTGGGCTTCCTAGACCTTTGGAAAGCAGAATACTTATTTGGGAATCTATGCTGCTTTTGCATCATTTGGCTTGACGCACAATCACTTTTCATTATAAAGTACTCTCAGGGCAAGCTGTTATGCCGACCGTGCTGCTCCCCCATTGATTGAGGGCACTTATAAGGAGAACCATGAGAGACGACATCCGTTTCCTGAACACTGTCAGGTATACCGCCACCGCTGTTAGCGTCGTGCTGGTGGCCGGAATCTTGACTTTGATGTTCCTGGCCCGTGGGAAAACAGGGGACGACGGCGACATAGCGGGCGTTGTGGCTCCAGCTTTGTTACTGACGTGCGTTTCGGGCGTTGTGGCGGTCGTTGCGGCTGTCCGTCGGAGGCGCGTGTAGTAACTTCGCTCGTTTTTTCGGAGGAGAGACCCCGAGGCGGGGTTGCACTGGTTGGGGTTAACTCGCCAGAGACGAAGTAATCAATTCCCAGATGTGGATTTGAATACACCGATCGTGCCCGACCGACAGACGATATTGGAAACAACGGAATTTGGAGTTTCTCTGTGCGGGTGGACGCCATGAAGGACCTTTACAACGCCGTTGAGGATCACCACGCGGCTCAGATCGCAAGAATCGTCAAGACACAGCAGCCCGCTTTGTGTAAAGTGAATGCATGAAAATCAATTGGGGACGGGCTTGCGCGGGGGCCTTGATCGCCGAAATCACGCAAATCGCCGCAGCCTTTGGATGGGTCGCTATCTACAGCTACCTCATCAATCCCGGGCAGCCGTTGGCAACGTACCAGGCATACGCTCAAGAATCGGGTCCGTGGGTTTCCGTCCTCGCCGGCGCGCCCATTTTCTACGCTGCCAGCCGCTGGATCGCGAGATCGCGGCCCAGCGCCCTTGCACTGTTCGGCGTATTTTTTGTGATCGATGGGGCGCTGCTGGTCGGCATGACGGAAAGTTGGACCGTGGCTCCCTTTGTCATGATCGGACTCAGTTATGTCACTAAACTGTGTGCATGCGCAGTCGGTGGAAGCCACGGATGAATCCTGCGCTTCTCGTCCACATTCAGGCGCATCTCGACGAGGATCTGAGCCTTGAGGTGCTGAGCGGGAAGGCATTGCTTTCGCCCGCCCACTTCCAACGCACCTTCCAGGCAGTGGTTGGCGAGACACCCAGGAACTACGTTGCGCGGCTCCGGCTGGAGCGGGCCGCGTTCCGGCTTTTGATCCATGACACGACGCTGCTAAACATCGCCCTCGATTGTGGTTTCCGGAATCATGAAACGTTCAGCCGCGCCTTTCGTCGCCGCTTTTGCATGCCGCCCAGCAGGTACCGCGCCTGGGTGCGCACGCAGGCGCAGCCGCGCCAAGAAACCGCGGCCGAACAGCCGGATGATGCGTACTCCATTTCCGGAACGAAGATTCGGCGGCTGAATCAGGCGCATCTAGCTTTCATTCGTCATGTCGGTCCATATGAAGCGGTGCCCGAGACTTTGTTCGACACGCTCGAAGAGTGGGCCACTAAACCAAGGTCTTGTTGGACCGCGCATCTGGATGGGTATCGGCCATGATGCCCCAAGTACGACCCGCCCGGAGCACCTGCGATTTGACGCGGCGGTAGTCGTTCCAGAAGCCTTCACTCCAAGAGACCCTATAGGGCACCAAATGTTCGCGGGCGGGGAATTTGCCGTGACGACGCATGCCGGGCCTTTCGTCACGTTGCCCGCAGCATACGCGGCGATCTTCCCGCGCGTTACTCAATTGCCGAAGCACCAACTGATCGGCTTGCCAGCAGTGGAAATCTATCAGGCGGTGCGCGTGAATTCCCGCCTGCAGTTGAATGTGACCGACATCTGTCTGCCTGTGGTCAGGTCCGCTTCAGGACATTCTCTTCGACTTCCCCCGCGCCAAGAATCATGACGGCGATCAGGAAAGCCGATGCGGACCCGGCAACCGTTAAAAATTAGCGGCCGGTCGCGCAGTGGCAGATTTCGGGACCGAAACCAGTTGCGCTGGCCCCGGTTTGTTGACGTTCAGAATGTGCGGCGTCGCCGCGTCAGCTAGTTTTCCTGATTGTGGATTTGGGGACAACACGTCAGCGCAAGTTGGTAGGCAAATGACTACACCGTTTGGAACGTTCTCTATCCCGTTCGATTGCGTAGTTTTCGGGATTTCTCGTAAAACTGCACTAGGTTTTTCATGCCCTGCTTGCGCGGGAACGGTAGCAGGTAGGGGCCGGGAAATAGCGCTGTCAAACCCTAGGAGAAGGATATGGCAGTCGCGGCGAGTTAGGGACAAAGGCGCGAATAAAAAATCAGCCGCCATCCCCAAGTTTGGTAGGAGCGTGATTGCGGAACACTTCGGATTACATTACGGCTTAAAAGCGATGCAGTCAATCTCAATCTTCATCTGCTTATTGGCGAACTTCGCTTCCACGGTTGTGCGTGCTGGTTTAGCTGCGCCGAAGAACTCAGCACAAACAGCATTCATGGCAGAAAAATCGTCGCCATCGCGCAGGATGGTTACGGCGGGAAAGGATTGGGAAGTGCTAAGGGTTAACGATTTGGATGAGGAGTGCTATGCGACTCCGGCGATTGTTGATGGCGATTTGGATGTGAGGGCAGGACGGAATTTGTACCGGTTTAAGAGGTTGCTAGGGGAGCTTCAATTGTGTGCGTTCTGCAATTCGAATAGCAAGCCTTTTGAAATCCTGATAACAATCTTTGACGGCTTCAATATGAGCACCAATGGCCCCATCAGCGGGTCTCAAGAAGAACATTGGCTTCCTGCTTTCCATCGCAAGTGGCATAAGGCTGCGGTAGTGCTTTAAGGTTGCCAGACAATATGTATCTGAATTGACGTCCTGCGGCTCCGGCAAATCCTGGCCATCATTCAGAACCGATGTGTGGAATTCAGTGGGAATTTTCCCCATCCAACGAAGATGGGCCTTCACAGGCCTGTCGGAACGGATTGCGTGCTGCATCACGACATAACCTGTGGGATGCATCCGGCCGGAAGGCAGAGGCAGCTCAACTTCCGGACTCTTCTTCTTCAATTCCTCCCAAGCTTGTCGCCACTCGCCTAGTTTTGGCCCAAGATTTCTGAGTCCCTGTAGTGAGAAAAGATCAGATGCCAATGGGATAACCACATAGTCTGCGCCTATGAGTGCAGAACGGTTGATCGCTCCAAGATTTGGCCCAACGTCGATAAGAACAACATCGGCGGCCTGACGAGTGGCCGCCAGTAGTGCTGCCCTATAAAGCGCAGTCATCACACGGAAAGCAGCCTCATCTCTGTTGTGGCACTTTGGCCAAGCCTCAGAGAGCTTGTCCTCGAAACCTGAAAGCTCAAGATCACCAGCAATCAAACCAAGGTTCTTTGAAACTACTTCTACATGTGGCGGTTGAATGTCGCCTAAACCACGAATGATCGGATCAATTACGGCCTTAATAGTCAGTGGGTGTTTTCCTTCAGGCCACAATTCCTCTAAACGATCCTCGTTGAGGAACATGCTGGTAAGATTCGCCTGAGGGTCGTAATCAGCGGCAACTACGCGCAGTCCCAATTCCCGGAACATCCATGCAAGATGATAGACAAGCGTCGTGGTCCCCCCGCCTCCCCTGCAATTGAAAAACGCAATCGTGATCATGACTTTGCCCAAACGGTTACGCGGACATAATTGTTGTCAAAATCAAAGCTTGCTGGGGGATTTCCGTTCTTCATTAGCGCATCTTGCGCGCGAGCGACGCCTCGGCCAAACTTATTTACGAATCCTAGATTCTTCATTGCTTCTGCAAGAACTGGATTGCGATAACTGTTCTGGTTTGGAAAATTCTCCTTCGATGCCTCACCGTAAAGTCCACCTGGACTTTGGATTTCGATGCGATCAGAAAACCAATAGAATCGAATTGGTGCAGTGGAATCATACGAACGATGCAGCACTGCATTGGAAAATAGCTCACGAAGAGCGATTTCAGGATAGGTCCATTCCAGCCGCTCGCGCATGAGAGACTCACGCTCAGGGTGCTGTTCAATTTGCAGCCTGGTCAAAGTCTCAAGCTCACGCAGTGACGATGCCAGATCTCCAGAAACGGTCCGTTCCGAAAACACCTCATCGCTAAGTGTGTTGCCGTCCAGCCTTAAGAATTGAATGTAGGCACCAGGGATCCAAACTAATGGGTTCTTGCCAAACAATAGTATTCCAGCATTGGTGGAGCAATCATTCTTCAAATCGAAAAAACGCAGCGAAGCCAATTGCTGCTTGGTATCGCGGTGGTTTTCCCGGATCACTTCTTCATTAACGGCAAAGCTCAAGTAACTGTTCTGAAATTGGTTCACCGCTAAATCTTGAATGGTGGCATCCAGGCAAGGTTGCGCATCGAATGTGGAAGCGTGTGAAACACGACGCTCCGTTAAGGTCCGCTCTTCCTGTTCGCTGGCTGAGGCGCGGCGTGGACCAACTCGAATCCATACGCGGCCTTTGTAACGAACTGGCGGAAGTTTGGAGGGGAACACTTCCACAACTGCAACTTCACCTTCCAGAAAAACAAACTTCGCAACATTGATTAAAGGGAGAGGTTGGATGTTTCCGTCAGAACGCAATCCACCTAAACTAGTCAAAAGCTCATCGGAAACATTCAAACCGACAAAGTTTCTATTATCATCCACACCAATAATCAAATAGCCGGGAAGTTGATGTCCAGGCAGATCGTTTGCAAATGCGGTGACAGCCTCGGACAATTTGTCGGTGTTCTTGCTCGATTCTTTGCATTCCACCCGATCTGATTCAAGATCCGATAACAGCTCCAACAATTGGTCTTGTGTGATCATTACGGTTTAAAAGCGATGCAATCGATCTCCACTTTCATCTGCTTATTGGCGAACTTCGCTTCCACGGTTGTGCGTGCTGGTTTGGCTGCGCCGAAGAACTCCGCGTAAACAGCATTCATGGCAGCAAAATCGTCGCCATCGCGCAGGAACACGGAAACCTTCACCACATCAGATAAGCTTGCGCCAGTGCCTTCCAACAAGCCTTTAATGTTGTTTAACACTAGCCGGGTTTCATGCTCAATGGTGCCGTAGGACATCTGATCCGTCGCTGGATCAATGGGCGTTTGCCCCGAAACAAACAAGAAACCGCCCGCGCGGACTACATGGCTGTAGGGTCCGCGCGGTGAAACGTATCCTTCTGGAATCAATCGTTCAATCATGAAGGCTATTCCTTTTTGCGTGGCCGCCGCGTTGGACGCGGACGATCTCCTTGAGGCTTAGTGCCAGGACCACCGGCCATCTTGCGGCGGACCGGACGCTTGGCTTTCGGGGCGGGCTCAGCTTCCGGTGTTGGACCAAACCGGCTGGGCTGTCCAATGACGATGGGCTGCTTCTCGTCTTCCTCTTCCTCTACTGACGGTTCTGGCTCAGGTGCAGCTGGGGGCGCAGCAGGTGGATAAAACTCTGCACCCAGCGTTACAATAAGACCCCTTTCAGGATGTGGTTCCAGCCGGACCACTGTCTTGTCCTGGGCAAAGTTCAGAAATTCAGTGAATTCCTGGAAGCCGTATTTCTTGTGATCGAAGCTTTGGAATTCTTCAACCATCCACTTGTTAAGGTTCTCTGAAGGCTCGCCCTCCTCCATTTCCAGACGATGGATTTCCAGTACTTCCCGCAAAGGCTGCAGCGCCTCTTCCGGCCTTGGTGCAAAGCGATCCTTAGTTGCTGCACCATGCCCCTTGCGTTGAATGGTGTAGCGGCCTTCGCTGCCGCCAACATTTACAAGGTCGGCTTTTTTCAGCTTATCCACAAAGTCGGAAAAGCTTGAACAGCCATAGGCTTTTTCGCTGAAACTGGGATCCAATTGCAGCATCGTGCTCTTCAACAGACCTAATTGAGGCTGTACTTCGCGGCGTTCCAAAACCTGCAGAGCACGCTCAACCAAGGGCATGGCCTGCGGAAGTTCCAACGGCGCCGGACGTGGGCGGAATTCCTTTCTTGGTGGCGGTGGCTGTTGTGGGTCACGTGGCTTGTCAAATTCCCGCTTTTCGCGATCACGGAATTCACGCTGCTCGCGGCCTGCATTCTTCGGGTCGTCCAGCAACGATTCATAACTGATGAACTCGTGGCAGTTCTGTTGCAAAATCGTAGAAGTGAACGCCTTGCCTCCCACCACGTAAACGGTTTTGCCGTACTCCTTCAATTTGTTCACAAGCGGGATGAAATCGCTATCACCGCTGATGATGGTAAAAGCCTCAACGTGAGAATGGGTAAACGCCATTACCAAAGCGTCTATAGCAAGATTGATATCCGCTCCATTTTTATCTCCGCGAGGGGAGGGCAGCCGTTGCACCATCTGCACAGCGTTCTGGGCCATTTGACGCGTGGCTTCTTCCTGACGTCCCCAATTGGCGTAAGCAAATTTGGCGACAATGTCTCCCCGCTCCTTCAGCGCTTCCAGACACATGGAGACATCGAACTCCCGGCGGAGTGTCGATTTCACACCGATTTCAATGTTGTCGTAATCGACAAACACGGCGATTTTAATTTTATCTTGCATTTTATTGTTCTTTTCCACTTAGTGGCTGTTTCCTACAGGTTGTTTCATGTTGCCTCGAATAAATCGAACGATTTCCTCAAGCGGGGCTCCTGGTTGAAATACTGCCGCAACGCCCAACTGCTTCATTATTTCCAAATCCTCATCAGGAATAATGCCACCAAGGATGACCATTACATCAGTCATTTCTTTTTCGGCAAGTAACTTCATGAGGCGTGGAACTATGACGGAGTGGGCTCCTGAAAGAATGGACAAGCCAATCACTTGTACATCTTCCTGAAGTGCGGCGGAAACAATCATCTCCGGTGTCTGACGCAGACCCGTGTAAATGACTTCCATCCCGGCGTCACGCAGGGCGCGCGCAATTACCTTGGCACCACGGTCGTGACCGTCGAGCCCCGGTTTTGCGATCAACACCCGAATGCGATCGTCTATTCGCTGCAAATTACGTCCTTACTGAATCTAGACTGAGGGCGCCTCTTGATGGGTGCCCCAGGCTTCTCTTAGCGTATCGCAAATCTCACCCACAGTTGCGAGGGCCCGGACTGCGTCCAAAACAAGAGGCATCAAATTTGTTTCAGTTCGCGCCGCAGCTTGCAGGTTAGCCAGCATCTTTGCTGCTTGCGCAACATCGCGGCGGCCACGCAAATCAGCCAGTTTTTCGCGCTGCCCTTGCTCCACCGCAGGGTTGATTCGCAACAACGGAATGGGGTGTTCTTCACTTACTCGGAACTTATTCACACCAACAATTACGGCCTCTTCGTTTTCCACTTTTCTTTGGAAACGATAACTGGCTTCATTGATTTGCGCCATGGGGTAGCCTTGCTCAATTGCCGGAATCATGCCGCCCAGGGCGTCAATCCGATCCATAATAGCCATCGCCTCGCGCTCTATTTCGTCCGTCCGCCTTTCCACAAACTCACTGCCACCGAACGGATCAGGCACATCGGCCAATCCGGTTTCATGGGCGATCACTTGCTGCGTGCGCAATGCTGTGATCACCGCATGTTCACTGGGCAGTGCGTAAGCTTCGTCCAACGAATTCGTATGCAATGATTGCGTTCCGCCTAACACCGCCGCCATGGCTTGCAATGCCGTGCGGACAACATTGTTGTAGGGCTGCTGCCATGTAAGCGAACAACCCGCCGTCTGAGCATGGAAACGCAGCTTCCAACTGCGCTCCTGTTTGGCTCCGAAACGATTCCGCATAGTGTTGGCCCACATCCGCCGGGCAGCACGGAACTTCGCGATCTCCTCGAAAAAATCGTTATGCGAGTTGAAGAAAAAACTTAAGCGATGCGCGAAATCGTCAATCGCAAGCCCACGCGCACACAGCCATTCGGCGTACTCAATGCCATCGCGAAGAGTGAAGGCCAGTTCCTGAGCAGCGGTGGATCCCGCTTCCCGAATGTGATAGCCGC
>JAYUSZ010000323.1:0-23248 GCA_043755435.1 Bryobacterales bacterium
GGTATAGACAACTTTGATGCCGCGTTTACGGGCTAGCTTTAGAAGCCAAAATTCCAGTGGAACTCCAAGTTTCAACATGGGCAGGAACTGCACATGAATGAGGTCAGGTTTTGAGAGTATGAATCGAAGTGCCAGCGCCGCCATGTTGATCAACCACTCGCCTGTCTTTAAGACGCGGCGAAGCATTGGGGAATGAATTCTGATTCTGGAAATTAGATCAAGTGCGCCGGGATTGGTTTGAAGCTGCTTGCGTTGGAAAAAGTCCGGATCCAAATGATAAGTGATGGAACCAATGTCCACTCGTAGCTCCTCAACATCTCTAAGAGCCGCGCAGAGGTGGCCAGTGTAGTAAGGAACTATGGACAAAAGATCCATCATGAACACACGGATGGGTCTATCCACCTGCCTTGTGGATGTTGCAACCGTGTTTTGTAGAATCTGCTGCATTGCTTAACCAGCGGCGGTTTTGAGCGTGCGAAGAACAGAGGGATGAGTCTCGCTAACAGGTATGGATGGTTCAAACGATGATTGATATTCAGGGACAAGGATCTTCAAGTGTTCAATGACAGCAGCTTCATCTCTTCGCCAAAGCAGGTTTTGAAGATTCGATACCCACGGAGCGAGTTGGTCAAAAGCAATTTGTCTACCTTGAAAGGTCCTTATCTTCGGATGGGCTGTTGGCAGAATATTCTCCCCTTCTAAACTAATTTCCTCAAACAGTTTTTCGCCCGGACGCAAGCCTGTGAATTTGATTTCAATATCCTCACCCGCGACGAAGCCAGCTAAGGTGATCATGTCCTTTGCAAGGTCAACAATTTTGACGGGCTTTCCCATGTCTAATACCAGGATCTCGGACTTTTTTCCCATGGTTGAAGCTTGCAGCACTAATTGAACGGCTTCTTGAACAGTCATGAAATAGCGGCGCATTTCGGGGTCGGTCACAGTGACGGGGCCGCCTGCGGCTATTTGCTTTTGAAATATTGGAACAACACTACCGTTGCTGACAAGCACATTCCCGAATCGAACACATACGAATTTGGTTTGGTGACCGGAAGCCAGGAGAGAACGGTGGGCGCAAACGATCAGTTCTGCTACCCGTTTGGTAAGTCCCATAATGCTGGTTGGGTTGACTGCCTTGTCGGTTGAAATCATCAAGAAGCTGGAAACGTTCAATCGCCATGCCGCTTGGGCCAAATTCCAGGTTCCTAGAATGTTATTGCGGACAGCCTCACAAGCTTGCCGCTGCATGATCGGCACATGTTTATAGGCTGCTGCGTGAAAGATTGAGTTGATCGCATAATGTTCGATGACCATTTCCACATGACGTGGATCGCGGATATCACCAACTTCTACAATAAGAGTCAGCTCTGGATAAAGTCTTCTTAAATCGGATTCCAAGCGAAACAATTCGCTTTCTGCCTGGTCAAGGGCGATGAGTTGCCTGGGGCCATATTGAGCAATCTGGTTGCAAAGTTCGCTGCCGATGGAACCGGCCGCGCCGGTAACTAGAATGGATCGTCCTTCGGTTGAGCGCCGGACAGATCCCATGTCCATTTCCACCGCTTCCCGTCCTAACAGATCACTAACAGAAATTTCGCGCATGCGACGGATTGCTAATTTTCCGCTAATGAGTTCGCCCAACCCCGGTACTATGCGACAAGGAATTCCAGCCTGCTTTCCTTTGGCTACTGCGGCACGAATGGCTTTTCCACTTGCTGAAGGCATAGCCACCACAATTTCTGTAATTGGAGTGCCGAGGCTTTCCTGCCGGACGCGTAGTTTTAAGGCATCGGCGCCAGTTCCAAGGACAGGAATTCCTGCGAGGCGAGCTCCTTCTTTGCGCGGGTCATCATCCAAAAAACCAACGACGCGATAGCGGAGTTTCGGGTTGTCGCGAATTTCCCGCGCGAGGGAAATGCCTGCAACTCCGGCACCGTAAATCAAAATGCCGCGTTGGTCACGATGATGTAAGGAACGGCTTACTATTTCGCCTTTGAGTCGAACCGCGAACCTGGCTGCCCCGCCAAGCATGAAGCACAAAATGAAGTCGAGAAAATAGATGGAGCGAGGAAATGCTCCGCCCAGGACGATGACAAGGACCAGTCCTGATGCGAGCGATGTCAACAGATTATACTCAAACAACTTAACGAGTTCCGGGAAACTCTGATACTCCCAGAAGCGCATCATCTGCATACCGATTGCCACGCAAATAACCGTTTTCACAATGATTGTAATGGCCAATCCTTGATAGAAATTGGGCAGTTCGGCGCGGGGAATTACAAAGTCGAAGCGAAGGAGCCAAGCGACGAGGAAGGCAACTGAAACGATGACCAGTTGACCTAATACAGCGTAGGCCCGCCAACGCCGAAATACAACAGGTTTGGGCATCAGTAACCTCCAGCTGCTGCAAACGACTTAATTTTGCGAACGGAATAAGCGAGATCTTTGACTACTTCAGCCACACGAACGACGTCTGATTCAGCCATTGCAGGGTAAAGCGGAAGGGAAATAATGCGTGGATACAATGCCAGCGCTTTGGGACATTGATTCTGAGGGAGGTTGGCATAGGAAACAAAGAACGGGTGCAGAGGAATCGGAATGAAGTGGACGCTGGTGCCTACTCCGCGTTCCTGAAGTAACTTAATGAATTCATCGCGATTAACTGATAGCTTGTCCAAATTTAAACGAATGGTGTAAAGGTGCCATGCATGCTCACATTCAGCTTTGTCCTGCGGTGCTTCGATTTCTTCCACATCGGAAAACATCTGGTTATAGATGTCGGCATAGCGTTTCCGTGTTTCAATGAAAGCGGGAAGTTTTCGAAGTTGATGGATGCCTAGTGAGGACTGAATGTCGCTCAGGTTGTATTTGAATCCTGCCTCAAGTACTTCGTAATACCATTTCCCGGTTGCCGAGTATCGCTGCCAAGCATCCTTGCTGATGCCGTGCAAACAGAGGACCTTCATTTTCTCAGCGAGACTTTCGGTGTGCGAGGTGACCATGCCGCCTTCGCCGGTAGTTATGTTTTTGGTGGCGTAGAAACTATAAGCGGATGCATCGCTATGAGTGCCTGTCTCAGGGTTACCGCCGCCGACTGGCCAGCCTTTGTAAGTTGCACCAATCGCGTGGGCACAATCCTCAACCACATGAAGCCGGTATTTGCGAGCCAATGCCCATATGGCATCCATATCGCAAGGCAATCCTGCAAGATGTACGGGAATAATGGCACGGGTCTTTTCGGTGATTCGCGATTCAATAGAGGCTGGGTCAATGTTTCCGTCGGGCCCAATATCAGCAAGTACTGGTGTTGCCCCAACGTGGAGAATAACGTTCACAGTGGCGCAGAAAGTTAGAGGCGTAGTGATTACCTCTGCACCCTTACCCATATTCAATGCAGCAAGCGCCAAGTGCAATCCAGCAGTGCATGAATTCACTCCCATGGCATGGGGAACACCGACGTACTCTCGGAACTCCTTTTCAAATTGAGCAGTTCGTGCTCCTGTAGTTAGCCAGCCAGACTGCAAGGTGGCCACCACTTCATCAATTTCTTCCTGACCGATACTTGCTCTGTGATAAGGAATGCTAAGAGGATTCGACATTTTGATACACCTCGTTTTGTTTTTAGAATTTACTTGCGGACGAACGCCCGAACCACGAATGCTGCAGTGGAGAAAAGAATTCGCATATCCGATAGGGCGCTGCGATTGCTTAGATAATTAAGATCGGAACGGAGTTTACCGTCCATCATGTGCTGAACGTAATAGTCATCAGCCTGCGAGCCGGCAGGGAAGCTCAGGGATTCATCACCTGTATCCAATTGCACTTTGCCTGTCATTCCAGGTTTGAAGGAAAGGATCTTCCGCTGAGCTTTGGAGTAGAGTGCTACGATTTCCGGGGCCTCTGGGCGAGGACCAACCAAGCTCATGTCGCCCATTACAACGTTCCAGAATTGAGGGAGTTCGTCGAGTTTTGTGCGGCGCAGGAAATGCCCAACGCGAAGTACTCGGGGATCCTTGTGGCCGGTAATTGGTGGACCCTGCAAGGAAGCGTTTTTTACCATTGTGCGGAACTTCCACATGCCAAAGAGTTTTCCGTTCTGTCCAATTCTCAAAGCCCTGAAAAGAGGATTACCAGGGGAATCGATGAAGATGGCAATAGCAAGAATGATCAATAGAGGGCTCACTAGAATGAGCGCAATGAGAGCTAAGATAAATTCGACGAACCGGGGCATTAACGGGTAATCCTGGCAAACACTGAATCGGTTGCAAAGGTGCTGGCATTAGTAGATCGAAATCGCCACAATCCCGCTAGAAACCCCGCACCATAAGACAAGTGGTAAGCGGAAAAGACAAATGGCAAGTAAGGAAACAATTGCCAACCATTCTTTCTCGCGGCGAAGGCTGATGCTACCAGCGAAGCGGAAATGTAGGTGAACGCCATGGATCCCCAAACACCAGAGAAGAGGAGCAACAGATTGGATGCTTTGGCAACGGCTGCTACACCCATTAGCAATAGAAGCGTTGCATTTGCCAAGGCGAAGCCCGCGGGTACAAGATGACGCCAAGAGCCGGGTTTGCCGTGCTTACGGATGACCGCAACCTTCCAGAAACCGTATTGGAAGTACTGGTTGAATAATCCCGCGAGCGTGGCTCGTGGGGAATACCAGGACATGATTCGTGGATTTTGCCAAATGCTGCCACCAAATCGGAGCAGCCGAAGGTTCAGTTCATCATCCTGGTTGCGGACGAGCGCTTCATCGAACCCACCGATGCTTTCGAGCGTCGTCCTTCGCCAACAGCCGTAGGTCACGGTGTCGACAGGACCCTCATAGCTTTCGTCATGGAACTTGGCGCCACCAGTTGAAAAGGGTGAATGGTAGGCAGCGGCAATTGCCCGCGGCAACAATCCATTGGCAATAGTGCGGGCCGGACCGCCAACATTGTCTGCTCCGGTACTTTCCAGAGTCTCAACGCAACGCGCGCAGTAGTCAGGGGCATAGCGTGTATGGGCGTCCATGCGAAGAATAATTTCACCGTGCGCTGCCCGAATTGCTTCGTTTAATCCGGTGGAAACAATGCGGCCAGGATTGTCGGTGAAACGCATTTGAGGATGCTTGGCAGCATATTCTACTAATGTTTCCCGGGTGCCATCGGTGCTCATGCCATCGGCAATTACTGCTTCCCATGTCATCCCTTCCATCTGTTGAGAAAGCAAGGAATCTAGAAAGTCGCGAATGTGACGGCTTTCGTTCCGGCACGCCGAAATGATCGATATGCGGATCTTTGAGTTAGTGTTCATTCAATTTATTTCGACTTTCCGTTCAGTTGCTCTATGATGAATGCCTATTTTGGCCTTGCCATAAACTGCCGCATATTGGCGGGCCATTGCTGCTGAGGAATAATTCTTCAGAACGTGATCAAGCCCTGCTTGTCCTAGCTTCTTGGCATGAGCGGGATTACGAAGAAGCACTAGTAATTTGTCTGCCAAAGCCTCGCTAGCTCCCGGGGGAACAAGGTAACCAGTGACCTCGTTTAGCACTAAATCTGGCACTGATCCTACCTTGGATGCAACGATTGGTATTGCTGCTGCCATGGCTTCCAGAATGCACATTGGCATAGCTTCGTTGAAGGAAGGAAGGGCCAATATGTTAAGTGATGCGTAAATTCCTGCCATATCGTCTCGCCTACCCAAGAAGGACACGTTGGCAGAAATCCCCAATTCGCTTGACATCGCTTCCCATTCCTTGCGCGCAGCACCCTCCCCAACGAAAACGAACAACACATTGGGAAAGCTCCTGATTACAAGTTGGGCCGCCTTGAGGATTGTTTCTCCACCCTTTTCGACTACCAATCGTCCTACGATCCCAATGACTTGCTTTTCCTCGTGGGCCGGCAGTAGGGCTAAAGTCGCGCGGGAGTTTTGGAATTGACTAATCTCAATGCCGTTGGCAATGTAAGTCAGCTTGGAGGAACGGATCCCAGACTGAGTAAGTATCGTCATTACACTCATGGAAGGAGAAGTTACTTGCTGAAATCTACGCAGGATAATTCTATCCAGTGCCGCATATACTCTCATAACCAGAGCGGGATCCGGCCAATTGTGACAAGTTGCAACAAGTGCTGTTTGGCGGGGCACCGCAAGGTATGAATAAATGTCTGACTTATACCCGTGGGCGTGAACAATATCCACGCCGAAAGCTGATATGACCGCTCTAATTCTCTTGGCTGCGTTCCAATCGAATCTACCGTTACAATCGATTACTTCCACGCTCAAACCTTTGCTTTGGGCTTTCTCCACAACTTCAATATGAGGATTGCGCTGGTCCTTGAAGACTCCAACAATCACCTCGTGTCCAAGTTGTTGCAGTGCAGCAGAAAGGCCAACAAGCATGCTTTCGGCACCGTAATATCCTTCGCTGCTGATCAGTTGCAGTATGGTCATCCGATGATCAGGAGGCGTAAGCTGCCAATTCCTCTGTTTCAGATTCGGCAACTTCTTCTTGTGCTTCCAATTCCACCAGTTGAGTTTCTTCCTGAAGGGTCAATGCGCTTGCTAATAGACCTGCCAGGACCCACATATAACCGTTGACCTGAAGATAGTTCCAACGATCACCAAAAACATTTGCGACAGCCGAACATAGAACCCAAGTTGCCAATCCCAAACCCACAGTGCAAAGTAAAGGATCTTTGACGGACAAAAACAGCCGGAAGCCGGACCAAATAAATCTTGTTACCATCAAAACGACAACCAGCAATCCAACAACCCCTGTTTCTACAAGAATCTTGAGATACAAATTGTGGGTGTCCGTATAATTGCCCACTCGGCCCATATACGCGTAGGTTACGTAGCCCGTGCCTGTAATTGGATTGGATTCAATTAGGCTGAACGCATCCTCCCATAAGTTGATGCGTGTTTCCGATGAGTGATCTAACCCACCATCGTCGCTTTGAGTCATCGAAACTCTGGATTTAACTGCTTCTGGTACAAGAGAGGTCCAGACGGTTGCCAGTGCAATTGTCAGGAACAAGACTTTCCGTTGGGCGGTTAAGCCTACAAAAAGAAATCCTACGGCAAAGGCAACATACCCGCCTCTAGAAAGGCTGAACATGAGAACAATGAATGAGAAAATCGTAAGCGCGTAATAGGCATATTTCCAACGCCAGCGGGGTTCCAGCGTTGCAACAACTAACATGAATGCTGCGGCTTGCGCTAAGAAAGCACCCAATCCGTTTGAGCCGGCATAACCCATTGGGCCTGGGTCTCGTAATTCGTCGCTGTAGGAGGAATAGTCTCGCCCGGAAACTGCGCCCCATGCACCTTTGTCCAGCAGAAAAATGCCGACGCAAACCAACAAGAGTACGAGCTTCAGTTCCTTTGTACTTGTAACCGCACCTGCGACAAGAAAGAGGAGGATGGGCATGATGATGTAATCCTTCCATTCTGAAAAGCGCGGGTCAGTAAGAGAGAAGGGCATAGACCGACCCAAATATAACGACCCAAGACAAAGTGAGATTGAGAGATAAGTCATGTGGAAAACGAGTAAACCTTTCCACGGAACTTTGGAAAAAATGGGTAGCCCGCGCATGAAAAGACCCAGGCCGACAGCAAATAAGATGAGCAAGACAACGTTTGAGCCGAATGGGTATTGATCGATTCTGTAACGAAGTGTCTGCATCGGGATAATTGGAACCAGGAAGCAGATTCCAACTATAGGACGCCAAAAAATGCTCAAGAAAAAGGCGGCAAGAAACGCAAAATACAGCGCCGATACGGTAACTTGCTCAAGACCAAAATGCATGGCTAATCCTGACAGGCCGTCACAACGGACGGCTGTTTTTCGTTCGAAGCGGATTCACTAGAAGGACCACGGTTTAATGACTGATCAGCTTTCCCAGACGCTCGTTGGTTTCGCAGGGAGCGCCAAACTTTCCAGAAGGTTGTGTATTCAAACATTGCTGGGGAGAACTTACCGTTTGGGCCAACCAGGTTGTCTTCGTAAACATTGGCACGAGGTATTGCCAATGGGTCACAATCTGGAGTCCATGCGCCGCGCTCCGTAGTAAAGGCAAGTTTGAACCCTTCTTGCGCAACGATATCTTTGATTTGAGAATTCCAATTTCCATTCGGATAAGCAAAAATGTGACAGGTTGAATTCAGAGCTTTTTCAAGCTCGCACTTGGAGAGTCGAATTTCCTTTTGAATCTGGCTTGGTTGGATCGTAGTCAGAATTTGATGTGTTTGAGTGTGGGAACCGAAGCTGACTTTGTTCTTGCTCATTTCGAGTATTTCATCCCAAGACAAAGTTCGACTTGAGGGAGTAGTTACAACGTTGGAATCGCTTGGTCCTACCAACTTACTAATTGCCAGTTCGCGGTCCTCCGCGGAACAATTTTTCAGTTGTTCAATCATTTCGACAATTTCCGCTTTTTGAACTGTTCCCCCGGAGGTAGCAAAGTGGCTAGTCATACGTTCCGGCCAGAACGGTTGCGGGGACCCAACCAGTCCAGGACAGACGAAAATTGTAAGTGGAATCTCAAATTCCCGAGCTATAGGGAACGCTACCGCGTAGTTATCCGTCCAACCATCATCAAAGGTGAACGCAATCCGTAGGGTTTCGCAGTCTTGTCCTGGTGTTGCACCTTCTAATTGGATTGCTTCATAGTGTTTTTGAACGTGTTCTGCTAACTCACGAAATGTGTTCTCCCGAACAACGACACCCGGAAGGTTGTAAGGTAGTTTGAATTCTGGATCTTTTAGAACACGATGGAACATCAGCACCACAATGGATCCATTGAGTCTTAGTTGCCTCTTGGCCCACCACAATGCACCAGAAGTGTACAAAAGACCGACCCAGAATGTTTGAACCGTAAAGTGGATCTTATTCAACAGGGCAGACTTTCGCACAACTGTTTTCAATCGTCTAATGACTGAATGTATTCTTTGGGTCATTGATAGTGCTGCAAGATCTTTTTTTGTGTTCAATCAGTTGGAATGTAAACCACTGTTTGCCACGCGGGTCTTGATGCCGCGCAGACTGCGAATAACACCATGCTTCAACCCCGGTTTTCGCAGGACAGTCCAGACAAGATTTCGGGAGTCTGTTGACAGACTTTGCTTATAGTTGTTTTCGCCTGAAAGGAAATCAAATTCATGGTAGTCGTTATCCAGGTAGAACTGAACCACCTGAGCGATGGTCACCATCCCGGGGCTTAGGTTGTCGCCAGTTGAATAGTTGAAGCCGCATTGGTAGAAATAGACTTTATTCTTGTGAGCTAAGTTGTAAACCAGTCCGACTGTTCGTTCACCGGCTCGTACTGCTAGTAACTGCGTAACTCCATCCTGAATGTGTTTTGTAATAAGTGCGCGATGGAAGGCCAAAAACAATGGTGATGCGAAAATCGTTTCCCCGCCCAGAGCTTTGCGACGTAACAGGTTCAATGCTCCTAGCTCGCTAAACATGGAAACTGCTTCGGTTGGTGTCCTTGCGACCTGGACTTGAATTGGTCCGTGATGCGCATAAGACCTGTTGTTTTGCCGCAGATGCTTGCGGCGTTTCTGGCCTAGTGACATTTCAAACGTCTGTCCACTATGACGTAGCTGCCGAAGGTCAACAAAGTAGCTGGGATGCCAGGTTTCTTCGCGTTCAAGTTTACCGAAAGTTGACAAAATACATTGGTAAACCGGGCTGTTTGTGAAGCCGTCGAGGGCAAATTCGTCCCACTCAATACGGGACAAATAATCTGCTAATGCCAACGCCACTTCACTTTCCCAACCTTCCAGACAAAGCAGATCATTGAATTCGGAATAAGTAGTGTCTTGGGGCGATTCTCCCGTGGTGTTCAAAGAGATTCGTTGAACTGGAATCATGGCTGAGCGACTATTCCCCTTAGAAACTAAACATGCCCCGACAGGCTGATTCTCAGATTGAAATAGCAAAAGCGACGGATTCAATTGTGGCCCAAATACTTCAAGCCAAGTTTCTATCCAATTGGATGTAAGGAAAAGTGAGCATTGGGAGCATTGGTTTGCCAGGGTTGTCCAAGTATCGGAAAGCATTCGCCACTGCGACCATGAATAGGCAACAGTATTTACCTTCCTTTGGACAACGGTCACTTTGTCGCACCATCCACATCAACGGTAATGGACCCGTGTCTTTCTTCCTGCTTAACTCCAGACTCAATTGGAGGGTTCTGTCGCTCAAACAACCAGGCAGAATCACTCTGCAGCAAAGATGCAATCTTGATCTTAAGTTCTGGAGAAGGCTCACGGAAGCCATTCAATATCTTGCTTAAAATCGTTTCATCGATTTGAAGCATCTGGGCCAGTCGATTTTGGCGAAGGCCAGTTCTCCAGATTTGGAGCTTTAAGTTTGGAAACATCGTATATTTTTCTCTAGGCGCAAATACTTGTTATGGATTGGGCTCGCGTGGCAACTACTTCAACATCCGCAAGGTCAACTTCAGTAGCGACCGAATGAGATATGAGGTCTACAGAAAGCACAAGGCGAGTTTGCTGCTTAATCCGGATGAGTGTACCCTCAATGTCTTTTAACGGCCCACGTCTTACTCGAACTCTTGAGCCCTCATGGAGGAATGGATGAGGAAAACAAACCTTGCCGCTAGCCAACATTCGGCGAATCGAATCTATTTGTTGATCGGGAATCGGTTCGATCATCTTTCCCATTCCTAGGATTCGGACAACACCGTTTGTTTGTAGAACTCGAAGACGATCTGTGGAGAGATCACAAAACTGGGTAAACACATACCCCGGAAAAACAGGGCGTTCAATTGTCTTTTTGCGGTCGGCCCATTGGTGTGATTCAGAAAAAGAAGGACAAAAAGTATGAATGCCCTTTGATGTCAACTCAGTCACAACAGATTTTTCCAGATTCGACCGGGTTTGTAACGCGTACCAACGAGCAATACTTTGCATAGCTTCGCTCCTTCACTTACAGTGATGTGCTCTAACATATAGAAAAAAGCCTAAAACTCTGTGCTACCGCTTACGGCAATGCACCTACTTCTTGGAAGAACGACGGCGCCAATTGAAGAACGGTTTTGCTTTGGCTTTGCGTACTTCGCCAGAATAGTAATAGTTGGCATCCAACTTTTTCCACAAGAACCAATCTTCAAAAGCGTTGATGACAGCTCCTAGTAACAGTTTTTCTGGAACTAATTCGAAAGCTCTTTGGAAGGAATCCCGATCTGTATGATCAGGTCGGACCACAATTAGAATTCCATCACTTACTTGCATTACCAGTTTGAAATCGGCAACAGAAGCCGCTGGTGTCGTATCAAACACTACGAACGAGAATCGCTTCCGCACATCTTTAACGAACTTTCTAAACTCGTCGGAATCCAACAATTCAGCAGGATTGTCGGTTACAGTTCCAGCCGGGAGAATATGGAAATTGGGTAATTGCTCTGCACGGATAATTGCGTCGTCAAGAGTGGTTTGGCCCCTAAGAACTTCTGCTAGCCCTGGAGAGGATTTGACCCCAAGTATGGGTGCCAGGGCACATTTACGGAGGTCTCCTTCCACTATCAAAACTGTTGTTTCGCTTTTCATTGCCAAGATTCCCGCAATGTTAATAGCGGTTAGAGTCTTGCCATCGCCAGAACTACCACTGGAAACTGCAATGACGTGAGGTTTTGCAGGGTGCAAAAGAATACTGGTGCGAAGGATTCGATATTGCTCGGCCACCCGCGGCTCGGTGCCATCAAATGGAAAAATCGGGCTGCCCTGGGGGATTTCCATCCACATTGACCTATAGGGTGAGGTGGCGACGAAGTGGTCGTGATCGTGATGGAGAGCATCGGCCGATGGCTCGGTTGTGAAAACCAATCCCTTCAGTTTAGAATTTCTAGGTTTGCTAACTTCGGGTTCGACCGTTTGAGAGATGTTCGGTCCATTTCCATGGAATACTGGCTCTTGTCTTGCATCCTTCAATTCCGAGGCAACCCACTTAGTTGCCTTCCAAGGCAGTGCTGTTGCTCCCAACACCTGCTTTACAGAACTGCTATCTGCAATCGACTTGCGGCCAATGTGGCCATTGGATGGAACTCTAGGGCTTGTGGTGTTTTGTCTTACAACTAGAGTGGGCTGCTTCCTGGCATTCTTCAAGACTGTACCGTTGAAGGGATTGCGGGCGTTGGTCTTCTTTGGTGGTTCATCGCCAAATGGAAACAAATCATCCGAATCATCAGAAAGAGCTCGAAGTGGTTTTTGCCTGACGCCCGCCTGGGGGTTGTGATGACCATTGCCATTCTTCCCGATGCCGTTCTTATTGGTGGATGTTCCGTTGGCGATCAACTTTGGGTGTTTGGCGCGCTGATCATCTAGCATACCTTCAGCCGATGTCGGTTCTCCGTGTTGTTGAAGTGCCTCGTAACGATGAGTCATATATTGAAGTTCTTTTGATTCTCCGGATCGTCGTATTGGGAGGTTTTTGACCCTCAACCCGTCACCTTCTCCCAATGAATAGCCAAGAATCCAATTGCGTAAATGGTCAATAGTATTAATGAAATCCCTGTTCCGACACCTAGTCCCAAGAAATTACTTTTGCTCGTGTTTTTCTCTGATGAAGTGATTATTGGAATCCTACCAAGTACGGGAATTTGGCGTGGAAGTTCCCATTCTCCTAAGAATGTGTGTCTTTTCAATTCCAGGCTAAGGCAGAAAACAAGACTACTTATCAAGGAACCTATTGAAGCTACTAAGCCGTATAGCAAGCGATTCGGTGCAGAGGGTTTTGCAGGAATACGCGCAGGTTCTGCGATTGTGAACCGCTCCGATTGCTCACTCTTTTCCATCTCTGCAGAAATTTCCGCGGACAGTTTCTTGTCATGGAGGCTGCGATAACTCAATTTTGAGATTTCGTAATCTCTGGTGAGCGATGCCATCTGCTGTTCACGAATTGGCAATTTTCCAACACGGGTTTGATGCGAAGCGATTTCGCCCAGAATTCGTCTTCGATCATTGTTTCGAACTTCCAATTCTCGTTTTACAGACTCCAATTGACTTTTGAGATTGAATACCCGTTCCTTTTCTCGAGTGAAGTCCGCAAGTAATTGTGGTGAAACTGGCGCGGGTCTGCTGTTTAAGGGTGAAGCCTTTTGTTCTACTTGCTTTGGTTGCTTTGGTGGAGGAGGCGCTTTAGATTCCGCTTGCCGCACTTGTTCCAGTTCCAAAGTCAAACGCTTCACTTCTGGATGGTCATCGAAGTACCGCCGCTTAGCCGATTGCAATTGGCCTTCCAGGATTTCTGATTGAAGTGGAGGTTCAGGTGCCGAACTTAATGTCGAAGGGGTTACCGATATTGTCTCACCCGTAGTTGAGACCGAAGGTGTTAACGCCCGCGATGCAGACTGCAATGCCGTTTCAGCGAACGAAAGGGAATTTTCCAGCATCTGCCTGTTCTGTTCCGCTCTGTTTAGAGAATCCTGATTACCCTGAAGTTCTGCATGCAACATGGACAGTGTGCCCATTAGCGCGCCTTCTTGTTGCGGAAGTTCGCCGGCCCATTGCAATTTATACTTGCTCAAGTTAGCCTCTTGTTCCTCAAGATTCTTCTTTGCCTGCGCCAGTTGCGTTTCAATGAATTCAGAAGTGCCTTGCGCCCGTTGGCCGCGGGTCTTTACATTTTCTTTGACAAACAAGTCCGTAACCCGATTGACAACTCCAGCTGCAACCACTGGGTTGGGACCTTCGTAAGAGATTCGAAAGGCACCTGATCGGTTTCCACTCAAGCTTCGTTCTAGCTTTACGTTTAGGTCTCGAGAGCGCATCCGCTCTACCAGATCCTCCACCGGCTTCTTGTTCCGGTCCAAGGGGTAAAGGCTGAAATCATCAATTATTTTCAAAAGGTGGTCGGAACTCAATACCTGCTTGCTGATGGTGCTCAAACTATCCTGCAAAGAGACTTGAACTGTTGAGGCCACGAAGTTCTCAGGGATTTTTTGCGAATCGACAAGAATCACTGCTTCCGCTCTGTAAATGTCTTGCCATCGCATGATGAAAAGTATGGAAACTGCAGTTAGAGCGCACCAGACAGTGAATGCCATACCTTTGGTTTTCCAAATCATGCGAGCAATGGATAACGGCAAGAATTGCTGTCCCGCTGGGATTACCGGTTTTCTAGTCGCACTCATTTTGAATAATTCACCGTTGTCAACATCTTGTTGGCTTTCAATTGCAACTCAATTACCAAAGCGAAACAGGTCCGAAGTCCTTGAATCGGGGTCCATCGGTTGAAAACTAAAGAGAGAAGTTTTGGGATTTTCTCCAACACTTTCGTTCGCAGACCTGAAGTCTTCCTTGTTAGGCAGTTCCAATGGATGGTGCCGAGGAATCCAAAAAACTGTCAAACGCACAGAATGAGCAACCCCATTTTGGATGGTAAGAACGGGGGCAACGATATCACTCATATATCCGTAGGCAAGACTCATGGAAGCTTGACGGCTTACCGCATGAGATAGGCCAGCGCTGCCGTGCCAGATGGTAATTCCACCCGTCGGCCCACCAATGAGCCTTTGTTGCCCGCCGAAAGATTGAATACCCCATTTGCTTCCAGGTTTTCGCCAGTTCCACGAGCCGAAAAAGGAACTAGAAGAAGACGAAGCCAGACCATACAAATCACCAACCATTCTGTTGTAAGTAATTGCCCAAGCATTCCCTCTATCCTTGTAACCCATTGTTCCACTGGCAACAATTGAGGCACCCGAGGGCAGAGACGTTCTTGTATCCACAAACTGATAGTTCGACAAACCAGCCTGGACGGAGGTGAACCAGTGAGTACCTAGTTTTCGGCCAAACGTCCCCGTATAACTAAAGGATCGAAAATCACCAACCGGACTATTTGTTAAAGTGGCCTCAGTCTGCACACCAATTTCTGTGCGCGGACTCATTGAGTAGGAAACACCGACTCCCGCATGCTCTACAGTTGAGCGAGGAATGATTGCCTGTGAAAACTCGTTAGCCGGAGTTCTGGAAATAGATCGAGCGGCACCACCTGTAAAATTTATGCTCAAGCGCGTTGAGGGTTTAAAACTTAGTCCTGAGTTGAATCCAAAGGAAAGAATTCTGGTTCCATAAACAAGAGTTTGTGGAGTTGCAGATAATCTGGGTGCTGCTCCGCTAATGATGGTGGAAGCAAAGTTTTCAATTGATCCAGGTCCGGATACCAATTGGGTTAGACTATTCTGTCTAAACAGGAATTGGTCCACTGTGACATCATCGCCGGAGATGGAAAGTGAGTATGCCCACTTTGAACTAAGTCTTGCAATCATTTCTAAACTAAGGCTCTGATTGAATGAGTTGAGGCTTGAATCATAGTAAGTGCCCGCATAGGAAGGCGTATATCTTGACGCAAATTTCAATTTTGCTCCACCATGATAGAAACCCGTTGAAAGACTCGCCAGACTTGAATAGCCACCCTGGCTGCCTGTTGCATTGTTCGATCCGCCAAAAACACCAGGGTATGATGAATAGCCAGTCGCACCAGACACACTATAAATGTCAAACCCATCACGGCGAGTTTCAGTGTCTACTGTGAGTCCCATTACTCCCTGAGCCTTTACTTCAAGGTTGGTAGAGGTTGAAATTAGTACTATTCCCGCAATGCTTGTTAGGAGTTTCGATGTCAATTTACAATCCTTACTTTGTCTTAATTCCCGAAGGCACCAAAGTTTCGAACTCAATCCGAAACTTTGGTATTTTGTCAAAAGTTACTGGGGCACCACAATCGTGTCGCCGGGCTTTAAGATAATGTTTTGCTCCATGTGTTCTCCTCGAATTACGGCTGGATAATCGAAGGGGAATCGGAGTTGTTTTGACTTTTCCTGTCGAAGCACGTATATTTTGTTTCGCTTCGCATAGTCCGTCAGTCCTCCTGCCTCGGCTATGGCTTGCAGCACGGTAAGCGGCGACTTTAGAACTAGTTGAGCCTCTTTCTTTAGAGCTCCAATGAGGTAGATCTTTTCGCTATGGATTTCCTTCACTAAGACAGTTACATCAGCGTTGCGAATTTGTTTCGATATCCTTTCGGTGATCAGTTTCTCCAACTCCGCCGGCGTTAGGCCAGCTGCTTGGATTTCCTTGATAAGTGGCAACGAAATCAATCCGTCGGTGCGCACAACCGTTGACGATACCGAAGCTTCTGGTTCGTGCCAAACATTAATTTGCAAAATGTCGCCAGAGCCGATTACATATCCAGAACTACTCCCTTTCGCGCTTGATGTTGGAGCCGGTACTTCGGGAGGTTGTATAGACGAGTTGGATTTCTTGGATTCGGCAGAGATTTGCTGGCCCAATAACATTACTACCAAAACAGCCTGGCTTGAAGATGATATAAGAAAACTGGATCTGCACATAGCTTCGCAAATACAGTGCACGCGGACTGCCAACAAATTGCCAAGTAACTCATGTATTTTGGTGTATTTATTTACAGTCGTATGAGTTCCGGTACTAATAAGTGGATTAAGTTCCCACTTATTGTCACTTACTGTAACTAGAGGACCTGATCATTCCGCTCCCGTAGTAACCTGGAACTTCTTGACTTTCCCCAGAAATGCGGTATTCTAAGGGAAACTTGCGGGCATTTGAAATAGTACTAGCAGTACTCGCTATAGCAAAACATTAGGATTTCTGGTAACGTGAATCACCTGAAGAAAGAAGCTATTGAAACGTTGCAGTGAAGCAGCTTTCGTAACTCGATCTGAAGGCGGTACTGTTACTGAATTTTGGAATCAAGAGGCCCTTTTCCCCCAGGATCTCCCAAACATTTACTTTTAGGGACACCATGAACGAAACGATTCTGATCGGAGAACATAAGCCAGAAGTTAGCAACTGCTTGGAGGCAACCCTTGGCGTCCTGGGATACCAAGTGGAGGCTGCCCGGGATAGCAATAGTGTTCTAAACTGCTTAGCGTCGTCTCATGGGCGAATATCGGCTGTCGTATTAGACATCTTCATGCAGAATAGCAATGGAGTGGACACGCTTCGTGAAATCCGAAGCCGGCAACATAACCTTCCAGTAATTGTAGTTTCGGATGTTTCCTCTACTTCTAAAGTGGTGGAAGCCATGCAGCGTGGTGCAACGGATTTCCTCACTAAGCCAATTGTTGTTGATGATCTTCGATTGGCATTAGATCGCGCCATGAGGCCAAAGGCGGAAACTGGACCTCCAACAGTTACTCCACCGCCATCGTTAATATTCGGTCAATCCGAAAGTATGCAGACCGTACGTAGATTGGCCCGTCATGTTGGGCAGTCTGATGTGCCAGTTCTCATCCAAGGAGAGACGGGTTCAGGTAAAGAGGTTCTTGCTCGTGAATTGCATGCCTATTCAGAAAGGGCTGACAAAGTATTTCTGAAGTTGAATTGCGCTGCGCTACCTTCCGAGTTGTTAGAAAGTGAACTATTTGGGTATGAACGGGGAGCGTTTACAGGTGCCTTTCAAAGAAAGACCGGCATGTTTGAATTAGCCAGTGGCGGTACACTGATGCTGGATGAAATCGGGGATCTTGATTTCAAGCTGCAGGCAAAGCTATTGCACGTCTTGCAAGACAAGGAATTTCAACGCATTGGTGGTCGCGAAGTGATTCGGGCTGACGTAAGAGTAATTGCCGCAACGCATCAAAATTTAGAAAAAGCCATTAGCGACCGGACATTCAGGGAAGATTTGTACTATCGTCTTAACGTTGTGAATATTCAAGTACCACCTCTGCGTGAACGAAAAGAAGATATTTTGCCATTAGCTGATGTGCTGATGCGCAAACATTGCGGAGAAAGAAAATTGATGATTCCTTCGGTCCTGCGTCAAGTTTTTGTAAATTACAATTGGCCTGGGAACGTTCGGGAATTGGAAAATATCATTCGCCGGTACATTGTGGTTGGCGATGCTGAAGTAATTGCTAAAGAGATCCAAAGCAAAACGTTGAGCCGAGTGGGCGTGCCGACCTTCCTTCCTACAGCCACCTTGGATCATTCTCCAATTCTTGAACAAGTAGGCAAGGCGAAGCATCAAGCGGAAGTAGATGCGATTCTCTCAGCTCTCAATACAACCCAGTGGAACAGAAAACAAGCAGCGGCTATTCTTCAAATAGACTATAAGGCACTACTGTACAAAATAAAGAAACTTGGAATCTGTCTGAAGCCGGGTCGGCAAGAAATTGCTTGAAGACAACGAAAATCAGGCACTGACACTTCGTTCGTAGCTCCATTCCCTCCATCCTTTCATTAACGGAAAGTATAGGCCAAGCTTGATGGGCCTGGGGTCAAGAGCCCCAACCAACTTGGCGTAACTCTCAAGTTGGGCCCGGTACCGTTCCTGTTCATTGTTCAAAAACTCAGCCGAATCTGAACCCTCGTGCCACCCTGTTTTGAAATCTATGATCCAGCGAACTTCGTTATCGCAAAAAGAGCGGTCTATTTTGATGGAACGCAAACTGGAACCAATCTCTCCGGTTAGCTCCCACTCCGACCTAGCTTCTGCGTGCCTTGAAAGAATCCATCTTCCCCTAGTGTCGCTCAGGGTTTCCTGAATTGCTTCAATAACGCGAAGAAGGTTTTCTTGTAAGTCTGCGGCGGGAATTCCAAGTGATTGCAATTGCCGCGCAATTTCTTTTCGATGATTATTGAGTCGGGTCAGCGGCCAGGCGTCCGGTCCTTCCCGGCTAAGGCGCTCCAGAAACCGGTGAACCACCGTACCTACACTCCTTAAAGCCAATCCACTCCAATCGAAACTAATTTCCTCTGACGAGATTTCCCGCAGATTGTCCTCCCACAAAACAGACTGAGGTTTCGGCGGGACCTGCCAATTTTCTACAAATCGTTCCAAGCGGCTCTGCTTCAATGCCTGTACCGCGGCCAGCAAGCTTAGTTGCTTTGGTTGCTCAAATGCCTGCTTAACTGAATCCCACAATGTTCCTAACGGACTATCAGACGCTGGCTCACCGTTCTTTGCCACTGCGCCAATTAAATGCAATTCTCGGCGCGCCCTGGTAGCTGCAACGTATAAGAGCCGCTCTTCTTCGTGTTTGTTGCGCCGTTTCTCGATAGACTTGATGTACTTGGCTATAGCATCCTTCTCCGATCCTGCTTCCGATGCTGATGCCAACACCACACTGTCCGAATGTTGTTTTGACCGCTGAAGCCAGTAGAGAAGCCGTTTTCCATCCGACGCTCTTTTGTTGCCCAACCCCGGAAGTATCACAACGTCAAATTCAAGTCCCTTTGCTTTGTGAATCGTCATCACCTGCAAACGCCCATCAGCCTGGGGATCCGGCTTTGCATACAACTTTTCCAAACCGTTTTCAAACTCTTCCAAATTGGTGATCTCGCAACCAATGTCGAAGGAATCTAAGAACTCTAAATAGCGACGTGCGTCCTGTCTCGCCGAATCGTCGGGCAGGGTAGCGGGGCCGCCCAGTTGAAGCCAGGCTTCCTCCAGCCATCGTGCCACGGGCGCTCGCTTGCGATCTCCAAGAGCATTAGTGATCACGGTATACACACGATCCAATCTTGCCGACCGCTCTGCTGCAGCCAATAGGTCGTACATAGACGCTCGCTTATCGTTTCCAGCCAGCGATTCCAACTCAGCCAGGGTAAGACCACACCACGGTGCTCTTAGAGTGGAAAGCCAAGCTATTCGATCGGCAGGGAAGAGAAGAGCTCTTAGCAATGCGTTCAGATCCCGAACGGCGGGTCTATCTTTTAGTAAATCCAGTTCTACCGCTTGGTAACGCTGTCCACGGGCCTGTAACTTTCTGGCGATTTCTTTCACATGATCTTTTGCCCTTGCCAAAATTGCAACAGTTGTTCCATCTTCCCCAAGTGCGTCGCAAGCAATTCCTACAGCCCGGTCCGTCTCGCCATCTTCGTCATCGTTGAAAAACGGATGAACATGCACCGCGGTAACGCGCAATTTACCCTTGGCTGGCGCTGATTCCGCATAGGGAACAGCACCCCAGTCGCGATCCGGTTGGGCTGGAAAGATTTTTGAAAAAGTGGTGTTCACCCATTCGACAATACCGGCTTGGGATCGGAAGTTAACTGACAATTTAAGGCGTTCCAGCGTTACCGCTTCCATGCCGTTTTGCCATGCATCCAGGAAAATTCCAACTTCCGCCTCTCGAAACCGATAGATAGACTGCATCGGATCGCCCACTAGGAATAGGGACCGATTGTCCCCATGCGACCATCCGTACGTCAGGTTGGAAAGTAGTTTCTTTTGCGAAAGACTCGTGTCCTGAAACTCGTCCATAAGAATGTGCTCAATTCTTCCGTCCAGAACATAAGCCAAATCTGTTGGCCCGTCTTCGCCGTCGAGTGCAGTTAACGCACGCTGCAGCAACTCTGTGAAATCCACTGCTCCGCGTCTTGCGAAGACCCGTTGCAATTGTCCAGCAGCCAGACGCATTGTTGTAGAGAGCGATTCAATAATGCTCCATTGCTGATCCTCGTAGCGCTCTGGCGGAGATTGTCGAAGGGCGTTCAGGGCCGTGTTCCAATCGGGATAATGTTTGCAGTGATCAATTAAATCCAGCATCGCTGTCTTTGCTGTACCACCTGGTGGAAATCCTACCCGCTTGTCGAAGTTGGAGCGCCACTTCCCATCCTTGGTCAGCAGCAATTCCGCCAAGCCCTTCCACAGTTTCCCCGATTCAATTTCCGGTGACGGATACCCAACCATATCGCGCAAGTCTGCGATAGGACTTGCTTCGTCAGCAATGTTAGCTGCAGCGAATCTGGCCAATCGGCTTAAGTGCGGCTCCAATTCAACAGGGGCAAACTGTTTGGCGCGTGCCATGTCATCCTCAATTGCCAGTTGAAGCCCCTTCTCCAATTCGTTTCTTCCATTGGCCACATGGTGCAGCCATTGATCGCGCCGCCCCACCATTTCCATCAACAGAGCTTCTGCATTTCCCCAGTCATTACTCAAATGGTCCAACGTTCTTTCTACTTGAGATGCCCACGGTTGATCACTATCGAGTTCGGCTAGTGTCAACCGGGCAGCCTCGCGGTACAATTCCGTAGCATCCTCCACAATGGCTGGTGGCGCTCCAAGCCTGGAAAGAAATGGCATTTGCCGCACTAAAGAAACGCAAAGAGAATCAATTGTGCAAACTCGCAAGCGGCCCGGATTTTTCAAAAGATTCCACCCAAGTTCCTGATCCCGTTTCAGTGCCTTGCTTGCAATTTTGAACTTCTCCACATCAGATGGTTTGGGAATCTCCCCCGCATCTGCCGCCCGCAAAGCTTCCAAAATGCGGCTCAGCATCTCACTGGCCGCCTTTCGAGTAAAAGTGATGGCCAAAATGGATTCGGGCTTTTCCACAACGGCTAACAAGCTCAAGAAGCGACGTGTAAGTAATTCCGTTTTGCCCGATCCCGCTGGTGCTTGGACAATGAACGAGCGGCTAATATCCAATGCCTGCAGGCGCTCCTGATAATCGGCGGGGTTACTCATCAACAACCTCCGGCCCGCCGCTTTCCTGTTGAATCCGGCAAAGTGATGGGAGTTCGCAGTATTTACAGGCGTCATCGGTTGGGGAAACAGCAGCGTAACCTGTGCGCAATTCATGAGCAAAACTCGTTAACTGTTCGCGCCACTTGTTTAGCTGCACTTCCCACGCTTGCGAAGGCGCTTTAACCGAATTTCCCATTCCCGTGTTGCCTTCCGCTAATCCTTGAAACTTCACCTCGCCAACTTTTAGTTGAGCGAATACAACCCCTTTTGCGGATTCGCTACGAGCAACAGCGTACAGCGGCAATTGGGGCTCTTCTAGCCGGTCACGCTCCCAAGTCTTAGAATTGGGGGCTGTGCTCTTATAGTCAATGACAACCTCGCGACCATTGGACAGTTGATCTAATCGGTCGATGCGCAATCGAATCGTCACTCCATCCAAATCGATCTCGAATTTCTGCTCCATTTGAGAAACTTCAAACGGTTCCCTCCCCGCTTCCTTGGTCAACCAATCGTCGAGTAGTTTGTGGATTCTTGATTGTTCCAGTCCTATGAAACGGTCACTCATCCAACTCTTGCGATGCTGCTCTACAGCGCTACGGCTTGCCTCAGCAATGGCAGCGTGCCGTTCTATTGTTGAAAGTGCCACCAGGTTTGCGTGTGATTTTGCCGTTTTCCAAAAACACTCCATGGCCGTGTGCAGAAGCGTGCCACGCTCCGTTGGGGGCAAGCCAGGTTGAGGTGATTCTAAGCCACCGGCGCCCAGTCGTCCCATGGCAAAACCTCGAAACGGACACTCAGCAGTGTATTTGATTAATGAAGATCCGCCGGTGATTGAACCAGGCTGAAGTTCATCAGCTTTGAAGTCATCCAGCCATTCAACTTCAACTAACCTTCGTTGCTCCAACCAATAATCTGCTTGCGAGTAGTCTTCGACCCAAGGAGCAAGACCTTCAAGGAATCCACTGGGACGCAACACTTCTTCGCCTTCGCGAATCGGGTGACTGCCAATCACTAGGGGCGCACTGCATTTGAGTCTTTCCAGCAAATCCTGCGAAAAACGATACTCCCGGTCGGCACTGGAATGCGGAAGTTCAAGCCGCAATTGAAGTTCCTGTGGAAGAAATGGTTCCGGCTGTGCGGCTGTCGGCCAAGCCCGGTCATCCATTCCCAAAATCCAAATAGCATCAAAGTGGCTCCCCGCAGCTTGCAACCCTTCCAATACCTGCACGGGTGCTTCAGCCGTTTCAGGTTGAAAAATGGTTTCCCCGGTTATTCGGCGCAACCAATCCAGTGCGATTCTCCGGTCCACAACTCCTTCGGTTGATTCCAAGCTTGTCAGCAAGCTCACGGCTTCGTTCCATGCGGCAAGCGTCTGACGCTCGGTACTCGACAAAACACGCTCCCCTGGCCAGCCTGCCGTTTTCAAGAAAGAAGCAAAATCGAGTGCCCACCCAGACATACTTTGTTTGCGTGGTAGCGATTGAATGTTGTCCATAAGATCGCCCAACATCTTGGACAACAGCGGACAACCTTCGGGAATTGACCTTGGATTTACTTCCATCCCAGCGCGCCTGCGAAGCCGGGCCTCCATTTGTCCCCGGGCGTTCATCTCCCGTTCTGCACCGTACAAGAAAGGAGATCGGAGCAAGCAACCCCATTGTTCAATGGATAAATCACCACCATCCAGCATGAGCTGAAGAATCAAAAGTGCTGATGCCGACAATGGCCATTGACTCAACGGAAGGCCTAATGAAATATTGAAAGCTCTTTTGCCGAGTG
>JAYUSZ010000324.1:0-8633 GCA_043755435.1 Bryobacterales bacterium
TGTGTGTGCGGCACGCATCTAGCGCGTTGCAACAGGAGCGCCGACCATTTTCGGAACTGCCTTAAACAGCTTCTCTGGATCTCCGCTTGCTTCAATCACTAATTCCAGAAAGGCAATGTGCATCTCATCCGTGGTCTGATCGCCCCACTTCACCGATGCTGCCGGATCCGGGTTGAACCGATTATTCGGCGAATTATCAAAACCCGCCGTTGATTCCAAGCGCGTCCCTTCCGGCAAGTCCAACGGCTGAGCCAACACATAGGTGGTCTGCCAATTGAAGTCGTACCGCGGCACGTTGATTACTGTTTCTATGCGGCCATCGGGAAACACGGCGCGCACCAACATGCTTTTTCCACGAAGATGCATGTGGGGTTGTACAGAAAGTAACTTCGCTGCCCGGGCCAAGGTCATCGTGGCTTGCGATAGAAAGCCGCCATCTTTTGGTGGGATCACAAAATCCAGATCCCGCAGCGTGTCAATGGCAACCACTCGCTGCTCCGGAACTTTGTTTGTAAAGTAGAGTGCGAACTCCGAATAATCCTTAGTCGCGTTGCCGTTTGGATTGTAGTGGATCTCCAATATCAGGTCGGAACCAGCGGGAATCAGCTTGGCACCGCCGTCCAGCCAAGGCATAGCCTCATAACCCGGCTCATAGCCTAATACCAACTGACGACGGTCGAAGACGCGCTCTTCCGGACGACGCTTCCCGCGCTGGGCAACCGTTGGCGAAAAGATTTCCCCGATGGGAAATCCAGCCAGATAACTTGATCCAGGAGGCCGTACAAACGCATTCATGTGATGCAGCACCCCACGCTGATCAATTCGGAATTCTGCGGCTCTGACCCAAGTATCTTTTTCAAGATGCAGCGGCACGATGAGAAATGAGTACATCAGTTGGCCAGATTTGGGGACATCGAATCCAGGCACTTTCACCACACGGTCGGGTTTGCCTAACTTCCAGCCTCGCGATGCTTTTGTTACTTTGATTGAGTCCGAATGGCCGCCCTCCGGGGCTCCGGCATCAACCCAGGCTACAAGTTTGGCAGCGTCTTGCGGCGAAAGAGTACGGTCGTTCCGCCAGGAATGTGCACCCGGTTCAGCGTGCCACGGAGGCATGGATTTCTGTAGCACCGCCTGGCGAATGGCTTTGGCGAATGGCCGAACTTGACTGTAGGTTGTAAAGGGCATGGGTGCCACTTCGCCCACTTGATGACACTGCACGCAGCGCCGCTGAAGCAAGGGTTGAACTTCGCGCCAAGTGGGCTCAGCCATTGCGGCTGCGGTCAAAAGCATATGGGCCGCGCCTAGCGGCAGAATTCGCATATTCACAGTCTACTCTTCTGGAACGGGCACCATGCGGCCAGCAAGTGCCATCAGCACGCAACCACCCACCACCATTGCCGCACCCAGTAAATTCAAAGCATCCAAAGCTTCCGCCGCAACATATTCTGGCCAAATTGTGGAGGCGATTTTTGTGAAGAGTACAGTGAACAATGGAGCCAGTGCTACCACTGCACTTACCTTCGAGGCGGGCCAAATCGCCAGTGCCTCGCTAAAGAATCCATAACTAACCAGACTGTTCAAGCAACAGTAGATGAGGAAACTGAGCCGCGTGCTATCAAGCGAAGCCAAGCGCGCAGGGGATGCTACTGGTGCCATCAATATGGAACCGGCAACATAGATAATGAACATGATGGTTACCGAGTTTATTTCAAGCAACAGTTTCTTCTGCGCCAATGCATAGCCAGCCCATAGAACAGCACTTCCCAGCAGCATCATCACGCCCAACAAGTATTGATCGCCTCCTGCTCCGAAACTGGCCAGACGTTGATGAAAGAAAGTGAGGATGCCGGCCAGCATCGCGCCTACCCCCAACCACTGCATACGTCCGAAGGATTCCCCGAACAGAAACACTGCACCCAGAATAACCAGAATAGGGGCCACTTGAATGACTACTTGCGCTGTCGATGGAGAAGTAAGTCGCAAGCCTGCCAGGAAGCCAAAATTGTTCCCAGCGAATCCGCCGAGTGCAGCTAGCATTAGTAACCAGCGGTTGCCTGCGAACTGTTCCTTCCTGGGCAGTTGTCCCTGATAGGTAAGGAAAAGTCCCAGCCCAATTGCGGCAACCACGTATCGGCACCAAGTAACGGTGATTGGATCAGCCTGCTGAACCACGGGGCGCAAAGCGATGGGCAAACTTCCCCATAACGCGGCTGTCAGTAAGGAGAGGATAAAGCCCAGGTTAGGATGCAATTCACTATTGTAGCGAGTGATGCTTCACTTGAGGTTTAATGGTAATCATGGAAATTGCAGCATTAATCAAATGCTGGGAGCGCACGCGAGAACATCACAAATTCAACCCTCCTGCTACGGAGGAAGAGTTAGTTTCCGTTGAACAGGAACTTCGCCGCAAATTGCCTGAATCCTTCCGCAAGTTATACCGTTTTAGCAATGGCTTTTCACTAAGTGGTGGTAACTTTCAACTCTATCCTCTGCGAATGATGGACAGCGATTTATCGCTTGTGGCTGTAAATCCCTTCCTGCGCGAAGCCGGGTGGCAAATTCCAGAGCAAGTGCTGATCTTTGGGGATAGCGGCTCGGACCGCGTTTTTGGTCTTTGGGTAGGCAAAAAATCAGCAGAGTTTCCGGAACCAATCATAGAAGTTGGCTCGATCTTTGAGCCTGGATGTATGGCTTTGGTAGGCACAGGGCTTCTTGAGTTTCTAGCTGTCCAAACTGTGTTTAACCTGGATTTCGAGGAAAACGAAGCAACCATTTCCGGAACGTTAGGTGTTCCTGAAACTGTTCTTGACCTTTTACACAATTCTGACAACGATGAAGGACTCCATGCCTTGCGCTCGTCGGCCGACCCAAAGTTGCCAGATCCAGAAGCAGATCCTTATATTGATCTGTTGGATGCCAAGGCCGTGCAACTTCTTCTGAATTCTTGAAGAAAATCTGCGTATAATCAGGCATCATGCATCGCAGGTCCTTTCTTGCAGGCTTGGGCGTTTCCCCGCTCCTCGCCAAATCGCCCCGGGCACTAAGCAGTACGGTTCTTTTTGGTGACCGAGTAACTCCTCTTACCAATTCCGTATCAGACGAAAGTGGCCTTTGGGTGACTAAGTCTGATCTGAAACGCATCAACGGTTTCGACCTGAAACCGCAAGGCGCCTGCCTTGACGAGTTGTGCATTCCCGTCCCCAAGAACTTCGTCCGGGCGAACCGTTTCCATCTAACCGCCTTCGCCAAAAAGTTAGGCCAAGCCGAGGTGCGAGATCAAGCAAATAGCGTTTGGAGTTACGGTGAAATCCCAGTGATTCGCGGCCGCGATTTCGGCCAGGGGATTGCCCCAGATTTCACTCTGCCAGACCGCAAAGGCAACCCCGTCAAGCTCTCACAATTTCGTGGCAAGAAAGTATTGCTGCTAACTTGGGCCTCCTGGTGAGGATGCTCACTCGATCTGCCAGGCTGGCAGAAACTTTATGAGGATCTGAAGAGTCAGAATTTCCAGATTGTGGCAGCAGCCCAGGATACCGGCGGTGAGGCGGCGGCAGGAAAGTTCTACGATGCGGCCAAAGCCACCTACGTAACGTTAATCGATACGCAACATCTGGTCAGTTCGTCATACGGCATGGTGAACGTTCCAACGGGTGTCTGGATCGATGAGCAGGGCCGTATGGTTCGTCCTCTTGAAACTGCCTATACTATGAATCGCACTCTGTCACTTGGCGGCAAGACTACAACCATTCAAGGTGAACCTTACGTAGCAGGCCTTCGCGATTGGGTTGCCAAAGGTGCGGCCAGTAAGTATGCAATGAAACCAGACGAACTTGCAGCAGCCTTAAAATCACGCACTCCACAAGAGATGGAAGCAGATGCCAGTTTCCGCTTGGCCGTCTGGCTTCATGATAAGGGCAAAGATGAACAAGCTTCGCACTTCTTCAAGCGTGCTCAACAACTGAATCCTGATTCCTGGAATTACCATCGCCAGGAATGGTCGTTCACGCCTAAGAAAGCCGGTGCAAAGTGGCTGAAGAAATATCAATCCAGCGACAAGCCCTACTACGATTGGATGAAGCCGCCAGTGGAAAAACAGCCCTAGGTTTTGGATATAAACTATGGCAATGAGACCAGCATCCACAAAAGTAGTGCAGTTGGCAGAATATTCGTTCCGAATTCAGGCAGTGCGGCTAACAGCGATGATCGGCGGGTTGCTTTGCGGTGTTTGCGCCGGAGCAACCAGTCAGGCATTGCCGAACTTCGCATTCTTGGCAACGCCAGCCGGTAAGGTGGGCTGCCTTATTGCAGGGGCAATGCTGCTTTTTGCCAGTGTCCGCCTAACCACCCCAAGATGGTCTGAAGAGGCTACATCTCTCAATCTGGATAACTAGTTCTTAATCTTCATGAATTATTAGGTCGCCTCCGATAAGAGGTTTGAGGCCAAACTTTTGTCAATCATGAGTTTCATGGAAAATAAGGGAAGTGATATAGACAGGGCTCTATCCTCGTTCAGTTCAACTTTGCTTCGAACAACCGCCAGGGAAGCTATCCGCGCAGATCCTGTGGCTTGTCTTGGATTTCAGGATTGTCTCTTGGCTTTGGCTCAACGGTTACAAGGAAGTAAAGAATCTTCAGAGATTTACGTGCTTTCGGGAGTTGCGGATAAAGCAATTCAAGATTATAACCAATCAGTAACAAAACACTACAATGAACAAGCGAGTGAGTTACAGATGGTAGCTGGAAACGCTTTGCGCACGATTGGTGAAATCCACAAAAGCGGCGCGTTGGGGCTTGATAGTCTAAGGCAACTCGAAGAAAAGCTGTTGAAGGCTTCCGATGCTCATTCTTTACACGATTGCCGCATTCAAATCGGCCAGTGCCTTCTTGCTATTCGAGAGGAAGTCCAGCGTCAAAAAGTAACATCTGGGCAGACAATCTCGCAGATTAACTCACACTTGAACAATTGCACCGAACAAACAATTGCACACCGGCGGACGGGTGACGATCCTGTTTCTGGTCTGCCGGCGCGCCACCAAGCGGAGGAAGCATTAGACCAGGCTCTCAACACGGGTAACCTCAACTCGTTTGTCGTTCTGTTTGTTGTTCATCGGGTAGAACTTATTAATACCAAGTATGGATACGCTGCAGGTGACCAGATTATTCGGTCATTCCTTCGGCACTTAATGCATACTTTTTCGATTGTGGATGACCTCTTCCGATGGTCCGGCCCAGCATTTTTGGCCATTACTAACCGGCCGAACGGGTTGCTATCCTTACGTTCCGATGTAATGAAGGTCACCAGCCATCGAATTGAAGAAAACATAATCGTTGGTAACCGGGATGTGCTGTTGCCTATAGCCTCTTCTGCGCTAACTCTCCAATTGTTTCAGGAGCCGGATTTGAACGGCTTAATCCAGAAATTGGACGGATTTACCAAGTCCCACCCCTGATTCTTCATTCCCGCAAGCGGGGAATTTCCCAAAACAAATCCAATCCGAAACCGCCAAGCATTCGTAGTACCTCTTGAAGGATCGTAGGACCCCATGATAGTATTACGAATCTTCACTTCGTGCTACCAAGAGTGCAGATGCGGACCTTTACTTTAACTTTACTGATTGCCTGGGCGACCGTTTTGCTTTCCGCCCAATCCATTACTGGCCTTATTACAGACCCTCAAGGCAGACCAGTTTCTGGAGCCATACTCAAGATGGAACCCCTCACCAACTCTCAGGAAAGTATTGCGGGCACTTTCCAATTTTCAAACCTTCCCATCGGACGCTTCACCATCCAGGCCACCCATCCGGAATTTCAACCGGTCAGTGCTCAAGTGACAATTGCAAATGGGCCAGCCGCTCAAGTGAATCTTCACTTCACCCAACTCGTCACCCAAAAACAGAGCATCGTTATCACGGCTGAAACCGTAGAACCGACGATTGATTTGCATAATGCGGAGGTGTTCAATCGAACCCTGTTCACTCGTGACGATCAGTTACTTCAGCAGATGAACGCTGGCATCAGCGCCGGACAGCATGAAGGCGGGGGTAAGTCGCTTGAGGTTCGCCGTTTCGGTTTCAATCTGGATCACGGCGGGGTGAACGGGGGATTGAAAGTGATGGTCGATAACGTCCAACAGAATCAGGGCACGCAAGGGCACGGACAAGGATACCTAGGCTCGCTGAAGGCGCTCAGCCCCGAACTCATCCAACAAGTGACGGTGATCAACGGCCCCTTCAGTCCGGCATATGGAGATTTCAGTGGTCTTGGAGTGGTGCACATCCAACAGAAGGAAGCGCTACCCGAACAGGTTACCCTTCGCCTACAAGGCGGTAATTTCAATAGCGGCCGCGGCTTCCTTGGTTACAGTCCCAACGTTCACAAGGCTGACGCTTACATTGCATACGAAGGTTCTTACACTGACGGGCCTTTTGAGAATCCCTCCCAGTACCGCCAGGATAAGGTGAATGGCAACTACACTCGCCAACTCAACGACGATCAAAAACTCGGCTTCCGTTTCATTTATGGGCGCAACAATTTCTATTCTTCTGGTCAGCTTCCGCTAGATCAGGTGGACGAAGGCAAGCTTGATCGCTTCGGTTTTATTGATCCAACCGCCGGTGGGCGGGTGAAGCTAGGTACTATGTCCTCTTATTACAGCCGGACTTGGCATAACGGCGCCGCATTCAAAGCCGATGGATTTGTAAGCCGGTCGTTGTTCGACTTGTATTCCAACTTCACATACTATTTGAATGATCCTATTCTGAGTGACGCATTCCAACAGCATGATTCCCGCTTGCAGGAAGGCGCCAACGTACAGTACTCGCAGCCCCACAAACTCGGCGGAACCACCGCCCTATTCAGCGCAGGCGCTAACTTCCATGACAACCAAATCAATGTAGGCCTGTATCCGCGCTTAGGCCGAGATCCTTTTGGTGTTAGTACCCGGGCCAACGCGCACGTCACCAACGCAGCGGGTTATGGCCAGGAAATCATCACACTACTGCGCGGCCGCCTGATTCTTTCCGCCGGACTCCGGTTCGATGAATTTCGCTACGGACTGTTGGATCGAGTTGACCCTTCTTCCAGCGGTGTCCAGACCAGTGGCCGATGGCAAGGCAAGGGCGGCGCGGCCTTCACGCCATACAAATCTATCCCTGTCACGTTCCATGCCAATTATGGAAGGGGCATCAATAGTGTAGATGCTCGCGGAGTTGTTCAGCGGCCTGACCAGCCTCGCCTTGCCACCACCGATTTCTATCAGGCTGGAGTTTCAACTCATTTCCGTCGGCTCTCCTTCAGTGCCGACACTTTCCTGATTGATCATTCCAACGAACAGGTTTATGTTCCCGACGATGGCAGCTTTGAATTAAAAGGCCCCTCGCGCGCTTATGGCTACGAGGCCAAGACTTCATTTGAATTGACGCGTCACATTTCTTTGAATGCTGGCGTGACGAAAATCGGCAACTCCTTTTACAAGGGTGGCGACCAGCGTGTCTATGTTGATAGCGCCCCGCGCTTTGTGGCCAACGCTGCACTCACCGTTACACGATGGCATGGTTGGAGTGGCTCGGTTCGGATGCGGGCTATTAATCATTACCGCTTGGATGGTGAAGATCCATCCATCGTCGCTGCCGGTCACACTGTTTTCGATCTGGGTGTAGCGAAGAAAGTGCGCCGCGGAGTGGAATTCAATTTCACCATTGATAACTTCACGGATAGGTCTTATTACGAGACACAGAATTACTTTGAGTCCCGCATCACTGCAACTGCTCCAGCGATCAGCCGCATTCACGGTACTCCTGGTTTCCCCTTGACTGTGGCTGCTGGAGTCACCTTTCGGCTGGCCGGAAAGTAACAGGGCATAGTTAAACCTAATTTCTGGACATTCGTTTTTCCGCTCCATCATTTTGACGGCGCCCCTGATTTCGTCATATTTGAGTTCGCTACATTGGCTGGTGAAACAGTTCGCAGTGGTGAACCTAGGCCGTTTCCTCCACTACGCAAATAGTCCAGACTTGGTAGAATCAGGTCATGCTTAGCAACCGGCCCAACCTCCCAGGACGACGATTCTTCCTCCGCGCTGCGGGAATCCAACTCGCGCTTCCGGTTTTCGATTCTTTGAGTGCCAGTGTGCTCGGATCGGGCCTCGCCGTCTCAGCCCTCGGCGCCAACGAAAAAACGTTACGGCCCATGCGCATGGTTGCCATCGGCAATGCCTTCGGTTATTACGCTCAACAGTTCTTCCCCAAGGCCACCGGCGCCGACTACGACACCCCTTACTTGCTTGAACCCATCGCCCAGCATCGCAAAGACCTCACCGTCTTCGCCGGCCTTGATCATGGCGTAAAGGGCGGCCACTTCGCCGTGCACTCCTTCCTCAGCGGCGTGCGCCAAGTCGACGCCAAGGGAATGCCCGACGGCAACATTAGCCTGGACCAACGCATGGCCGAAACCGTCGGTGGAGCTACGCGTTTTCCCTCGCTCGCCATCGGCTCGGAAGAAGGTCTACACGGTGGCTGCATGATGTGTTGGACCCGCAGCGGCACCCGCGTCAATCCCATCCAAGGGCCGCGCGAACTCTTCCGCAAACTCTTCCTCAACGAAAGTGCCGCCGAACGGGAACGCACCAAGGA
>JAYUSZ010000325.1:0-8626 GCA_043755435.1 Bryobacterales bacterium
AAACAGTTGCCCTGAGCGAGCTGCCTGACTCGGGTGTCCCCGTTTGGCGGCCTTTTTCAAGCACTTCAGTCTCACCCTTCGGGTGATTCTATTTCACTATTCTTGTATCCGCAAGTCCATGTTTTTTGAACCATCTAGTCGCATTTTTCTCCACTCAACTGCCGTTTTTGGGATCAAACCATAACGCTATTTCCAAAGGCGTGGATCGAAGTGAAACGGGTTAGGCTTGCGGGCTACAATCTTCTTGAAGTCAGGATGGTCAAGATTAAGCAGCCAATTTCGTTCCGCAGGGATAACCACTGAAGGCACTCCGAGCACCGCTGTTTTACCGCGCTTCTTCCATTCAAAGCCAACTGCTTGAAGCCGCTCTGGAGCTGGAGTTTCGCGCCAGTTACGAAGCAGTGTGGAAGCGGAAAGTTCTTCTCGAAGTAAATCATCCGGCACTTCAATTGGAGTTGCCATTAGATCGCCCGGAGCGTCTTGTTCATCAGTATGAACCAACACTTCAAGGGCCGCTAAAGAAAGTGTTGACGCAGCATAAACCACAGCCATTCCGCGAGGATTCCACCGTGCCCCTCTGCGCCGCGCACCTTCTCCGTCAAGCTCAGAGTGGCGTGCTCTCGCCAGTCGCCAAAGAACCATTTGGATTACGCCGGCAAGCCGTATTCGATGTGATCCAGCAACGATTCAACCTGCCGCACACCGATGTCGTTATCCATCATGGATAGCGGCGTCTGATTTCCCAAAGCCCGGTTAGGCTGCTTCAACCAATGCGCTGCCTTTTTCGTAGAACCCAAGGTTTCCATAGCCAAAGACGCAACACGAGCCAAGCGAAGTAAACGGTCTGATTCTTCCCCGCTAAGCTTTCCTTCCGACTTCCGGCGGATCATGGTGCGACGAGAGATTGCAATTGCATTGGAAATGGCTTCATCGGAAAGCTCTAATCGGTCGCCAACCGATTCCACGGAACCATATGGCAATCCCGATCGAACAGCCCCCATCAGCTTCAATTGCGAATCCAGGGAGCCACCCAATAGTTTCTTGCCTCCAAGAATCTCCACCACTTCCTCTTTTTGTTCGAGTGCTAATTCCGTCGCAGCTAGTGCCATCTGTCCACCATGATATAGCCGTTTGGCTCAATCGTCAACTAGGATTCTCCCTACCCCGCATCCAGTCTCGTCCCTGCCATCTCCTTCTTTGAAAGTACTTATCGACCACATCCTCAAACTCTCTCATCTTTATCCGCCCATCCTTTCGCGATATGATTTCATCCATGAAGCCATTCCTATCCATCTCCCTGGTTTTCGGATTTTCCTTGTTCGCAGCCGCCGTCCCTGAATTCCGCGACCTGTTCAACGGTAAAGATTTAACGGGCTGGATCAACGTCAACACAGCTGAAGATACCTGGAGCGTAAGCAATGGCGAACTCATTTGCTCTGGGCATCCCATAGGCGTCATGCGCAGTGCCAAACAGTATGAAAACTTCGTTCTCCACATTGAATGGATGCATACCGAACCCGGCGGAAATTCCGGCGTATTTGTCTGGAGCAGCGCGCTCCCCAATCCAAAGTCCCGTTTACCCGACGGGGTCGAAGTTCAAATGCTGGAACTCGACTGGCCAAAGCTCCACATCAAGGACGGCATCATGCCTCCAGTGGCGTACGTTCATGGAGAGTTGTTTGGAGTGAATGGCGTGAAAACAGTTGCCGACAATCCTCGAGGTGAGCGAAGCATGTCGTTTGAAAATCGCTGCAAACCGAGAGGAGAGTGGAACACTTACGACGTAGTGGCTATCGACGGCGTGATTAAACTTTCCGTGAATGGGAAATTTGTGAACGGCATCAGCCGGTCTACGCAAAAGAAGGGTTACTTGTGTTTGGAATCGGAAGGGGCGAAGATCCACTTTCGGAATATCAAAATTATGGAACTGCCCAGCGGCATCACAACTCCAGAACAGACTGCGCCGGAACTTCCTTGACCGCACCAAAACCGAAGCTGCTGTTGACCCGAAACCAAATGGGGTGGGCATCGGATCAACTCAATGAAGTAAGCCTGCAATTCACCGATTTCTGCCGCACTGGTGCTTGCGGAGAAGATTCACCAGCCTTGGATATTGGAGCAGCCTTCGGTACGGCCAGCATGGAAGCTCTTCGAGTAGGCGCTTGGTTGATTGCCAATGATCTGGACGCTGGGCACTTAGAAGAACTGGAACGCCGAGCCTCACAACAAGGCTTCAAGAACCTCCGTATGAAGCTTGGCCGATTCCCTCGCCAGGTCCATTTTGAACCAGGTACGCTGGGGGCCGTCCACGCCTCCAATGTTTTTCATTTCCTCACGGGCAATCAGCTATCGGAAGGTGTTCGAGCCATTGCCCGTTGGCTTCGGCCTGGGGGGAAATTATTCGTCCAGGCGGCAACGCCATACCAGGCAGCCTTCGCAGGCTTCCTTCCTGAATACGAACGCAGATTGAATAGCGGCGTCAAATGGCCCGGTTGGGTTGAGAAAATCAGCCAATATTCCAGCCATAAAAAGTTAGGAGTGATGCCCGCGTCCCTTCATCTGCTGGATAATCAAGTACTACCTTCCTTGGTGGAGTCAGCGGGTCTGATAGTGGAACGTGCATGGCTTTATCAGCGGGCAGATTTCCCCAAAGAGCTTAGGTTAGATGGACGGGAATCGTTAGGTTTGGTGGCCGTAAAGCCGGGTTATTGACCAACCACTCGAATTGCAGTTACGAAATATTCCGTCTCACCAAAACAATCGGAAGGAACAAAGCGATGTTGGTCATAAGTGATAGCCACACGCTTACCCGCCGCATCCAGCAGATTTCTAGCCACAGCTTCATCGCGTACGGTGAATGCGAATGTCTGGGGAACCGATCCAGGAATGCTGATCATCGAAAGTTCCCCTTCCCATGTCTTGCAAGCCCAGCCCTTCTTGGATATCTTCTGAACGTAGCCAACGCGCTCACCATTTGAATAACTGACGTTCAGGCTGATCCAAGTCCACGCCGCGAATCCCAGCAATGGAAGCCCCAACAGCAAGAACAGCGTCATCAGTATCCAGCGCCGTGCCTTTGGCCTAACATTAGAAGAAGGTGTAGTGGTTTCTGCCATTGATGTACCAGCTATTATAGCGACTAAGCAGTAGACTTCGACCCTGCCCGCCCAGTCTTTTCCAACCAATGTTGAAACATATCCGTGAAGCCTGCTACTTCTTTATTCGTTGTCATTTCCTCAATTGTGTATCGCATCTTCCGTTTCCAGTTCGGATATTCATGCGTACTTCCCGGCAGGTTCTGCTGCTCGGTTTCCTTGGTGAGGTCTTCCTGATTCAGAAGCAGCATGCTGGAAGGTGTTGACGCCAGAAATCCAACCGCCGCATTGTGCAATTCCCCTGTGAATTCGGCCAGAACCGCTGCATCCCGGGGATAATCCGCAGGCAGCAAACCTAGGGAATGAAAACCATCCAACATTTTTTGCTTTTCCTGAATCCGTCCAGAAAGCTGCTGGAAATAACCCTGCTCATCAATTAGCCCAGCAGCACGACGGGATTCAATATCCCGATTCGTCCAAAATCCAGCCAAAGTTGGGAGGTCGTGCGTTGTCGAAGAAACCAGCGCTTGCTGAGGATAATCGTCCGGTTTTCTAAAACTCCCATCATTGTTCTTTTCAAAGTAGAGCAAACGGTAGCTAAGAATTCCGTACCTTTCTAGAGCTTCCCTTACATGAGGTTCTACCGTACCCAGATCCTCGCCCACTAGAATAAACTGATTGCGGACACTTTCTAAAGCCAGAATACGCAGCAAATCTTCGGAGTTGTCACGGACATAGGTTCCATCCGTAGCAAGGTTGCCGTCAGGAATCCAATACAAGCGGAAGAAGCGCATTACGTGGTCCATGCGAAGCGCTCCGCCATGCCGCGCGTTGTTCGAAATCGCCTGGCGGAACACTTGATACCCATTGCGCTTGTGCGCCTCCGAGTTCGGCGGAGGAAATGACCAATCCTGCCCTTTCGGAGAAAAATCATCTGGCGGAGACCCCACCCGGCATCCGGAAATATAGAATTCCCGGAAGGCCCAAAGGTCGGCCCCATAACGGTCCGTTGCAAGCGCAAGGTCATGATAAAGCCCAATGGATAGGCCGCTGTGCTTGGTGTGACGATGAGCCTCTGCTAACTGCTCATCCACTTGCCACTGCATGTACTTGTAAAAAGTGACGCTACGCCAATACCGCTTGGCGAAGTCCCGAACCGCTGCAGTGTCTGGAGATTGGTACAGCTCGGGCCAATCCGTGCAAAGCCAAACGTTGCGATCCTTCTTGTGAAAATGCTCATCAAGCGCACAATAGCTGGCGTAGCGGTCCAGCAGATCGCCTTCTCTGTGAAGGTAACTTTCAAAAGCTTCAGCTCTGGCACTTCGTTTTCTTAGACTAGTCAGAAAAGTTCGGAAGAGCAATTTCAAAAACCGCAACTTCAATTTACTGACAGCCTCGTAATCCACAAACTTCTGCTGCCGCAGCTCTGCCAGCTTGGCTTGAAACTTCGAACTTGCAAGTATTTTCTGGGCTGCTGCAGACTGACTGACTTCAGGAATTTTCTCAATATCCAGATACAGAAAATTGCGGTAATAAGTGCATTGCGGAAGGTAAGGGCTGGTGTTGTAAGGTGTCCTATTGGCTATCGCGTGTAGCGGGTTCAGGCCAATAAATGCGGCTTGCGTGCGGGCCGCCATCCAATCGGTGAAATGTGTCAAATCCGTAAAATCGCCACAACCCCAATTTCTTTCCGACCGCAAACCGTAAAGTGAAATAGCAACTCCCGCATAGCGATTCACCGATTGTCCATCGCCCGGCCAGTAGGCGCGCTTAGGGGCAAGAATCAGATGGGAAGTGTGGCTTATCCCACCCGTCTCAACAGTAATCGAATGATACCCAATTGGAAGATTTTTCGGCAACCAAAACCGGTAGCGGCTGAATTCCGCGGTCTTCTCTAGCGGTTCCAAGCCAAAGAAGCTATACGTCAAAGGCATGGTAACGCCGTCTTCAAAATAGATAGTTGCGTGAAGCTCCGGGCTTTTATGAGTGTTTGGAACAGTAACAACAAAATCAGGGTTCCCGGCTAGCAATACTAACGAAGCTGGCAGCAGGGCTGTCTCTTGCGCCAACCGGACAGAAATAGCCTGGTCAATGGTTTCAATGGAAGTTGTATCCACACCCATCGATTGCAAAATCGCTACCATCACCTGCTCGGAAGTAACGTGATGCTTACCCCAAATGTCGTGAAAGGAAGATTGAATTCTGAATAGCTCGGATGCCCTACTTAGAGCTTCCACGTATGACGCTGACGGGCTAGCCGCCCCGTTGGGAAAGTGCATGAGTCTTTCTAACCAGTGTAAGGCATTCACGAGTCGTGCGATAATCAAGCAAGGATTATCAGGCCAAGAAATGGAACAAAAACTGCTGCCGACCGCTCCTGCGGGGCTTTTCACAAGAATTGACGCGGAAAATAACAGTGATTTGCAAGAGAGCGTCCTGCTGACAACGCTTGATTCAGTAATTAACTGGGGCCGTAAAAACTCCATTTGGCCCATGACATTCGGCCTTGCCTGCTGCGCAATTGAAATGATGGCCATGAGCGCTTCCCGTTTTGATATTTCAAGGTTCGGTGCTGAAGTATTTCGTGGCTCCCCGCGGCAATCGGACCTGATGATTATTGCTGGTCGTGTGTCAAATAAGATGGCCCCTGTAATCCGTCAGCTCTATCAACAAATGCCCGAACCGAAGTGGGTCATTTCAATGGGCGCATGCGCCACTTCAACCGGCGTCTTCAATAACTATGCATTGGTGCCAGTGAATCAGGTGATTCCTGTGGATGTGTATGTCCCAGGTTGCCCTCCGAGGCCTGAACAATTGATCTATGCGATCACATTATTGCAGCGGAAAATTGAAAGCGAAACAGGCACCACGATGCGCGTTCTGAACCTCGCATAAAGTTCTTCTCATAATTTCCGAAACTCCTCCGATAAGACTCATACAATCTAATTTGATTCTTAATGGAGGCCAACCGTGGATGTATCTGCAATCGGTTCCGTGGGGCAAGTTACGCATATAGCGAACCTGCAGTTGGATCCCCAACAACGTGCCGAAAGAGTAGCTTTGGTGCACGCTGTTAAGGTGGTGAATGATGCGCAGTCTTTTGGGCCCACAAGCGAAGTAACATTTTCGCTCGATCGAGCCACGAACAAGCCAATCATGCGCATTGTTGACCGTGAGACTCAAGAAGTGATTGCGCAATTGCCGCCAGAATATCTTTTGCGTATGGCCGCACAACTCCGCTAACCAAACAAACGTAAGACATCACCCCTCTCTTCCGATATGAATCCTTGACTATGATCGCAAACCCCTATCAAAACACTCAAGACCTGGAAGTACTTTCGGCGAGTCCAATGGAACTTGTGTTGCTGCTGTACCGCGGTGCCCTGGATGGCGTCGATTCCGCAAAACGCAACTTGGCAGTTGGTGACATAAAGGGGCGGTCCAAAAGTATCTCCAAAGCCTGTGCGATTCTCGCCGAGTTGGTAAACTCACTGGACCACTCCTGTGCGCCGGAACTGTCTGCGCAATTGGCCCTGATCTATGAATATATGCACCACCAGTTGTGTTGCGCCAATATTGAACAAATTGCAGAACCATTGGATGAGGTTCGTGCGTTGCTTGTAACTATGTTGAGTGGTTGGCAGCAGGTTTGCGACCAGGCAGTCCAGGAAAGGAATGCGGCATAGCTAGCCCGGAAACGGGCTGTTACCTGGAGTCTGAACCCGATACTCTGTTCGACGCTCCAGCCTCAATCCCTCTCTTAACACCTCGAAGGATTTCCGCGTATCGTCATAGGCTCCGCAGGAAGGAAGCTTCAACGCCAAACCATAGCCAGCCTCCCATGCTTCCCACGCTGATTCAAGATCACCCCGGAGCCACTGAATAGATGCTTGCGCCAGATACAAATCGGCATCCTTCTCCTTCACTGGTAGTGCTCTTAGTTGAGACCACCAACGTTCTGCTGACTTACGGTCCTGCCGGAACACTGCATTAAAATATACAAAAGATGCAAGCATCGAGTGCGGTTCTTCCCATTGCGTTAATTCAAAAAGCTCCTCAGCTCTCTTGGCCTCCGCCACCGCTTCAAGCACTTGCCCCTTGTCTCGATGATGCATCGCCGCGAACCATCTCAGACACGATCCCTGTTGGCCCGTACTAACAAAATTCGCCGCCCGCTCAATCAGGTGAATGTCAAAATCACGCGGCCTCAACTTAGTAACAAGTGCAGACGCCACCATTCCCATTGCCAAATTCACTTGCTCCCATGGTCCTTTTTTCATCAGTTGATAAAAACGCGCACCATCGGAATAGTGGCTTCCAGGCATTTGGGGAATCAAGTTGATAAGAAAACTAACCAGGGAAATAATCGAAAGAATTGCCAGTGGAGTCCACAAGAACTGCCAGGTAGTTCCGACAACTGCAAACACAGCAATGAATGCACCCATTCCCAATAAAAGTGAGGCGGCAGGCCCCCCCAGAATCATCACTGCAGTTCTTTCATTCAGCTTCGTCAATTGTGGAGCCACCATCCCTGCGCTGCCGCCGTAACAGTTGTTTGGCCGAAACACGAACGCCCATTTTCCGTTGCGCTTCTTCCAATGAAAGGGACCCACCCGCAAACTCCACAACACCAAGCCCGCAATCCGGCCCGCCAACACATGGCCCAATTCGTGACAAGCAGTTTCAATCAAGAGTGCTACTTGCGAAAGGAGCAGCTCAGCTGTAAATCCCAAGTCGGAAAGCCCCTGCTGTTTACCCCACTGAACCCACAAGTACATGCCGCACAAGTAACCCAACAACCCCGCAGCCATCGCCGCAAATTCGGTAACTTGGCTGGTCCCATCACCAGCAATTCGTGCTCTTGCTTTCAACTCACCCTTGGGAGTCACTTCAGTCTTTCTTGCAAATGTGACCAATCCCACCATCCCCATCGGCACGCTGAACCACCGATGCAGCGGCCCGCCACCCACTATGCTCAAAAGACTTGCAGTAATCGCCCACCAGCGTCCGGAAGCTTTTCCGCGTCCCAACGACCAACAGGCCATTGCTGGAACCACAAATAGCAACAGCAGAGACAAAGCGCTTGCACCGTAGAACAAAACCTCAGAACTCTCTGGAACGTCAACTTCGCGCCAAAGAACGAATAGAGATGGCAGAATGTAAAAGGCCGATACCGCCTGGATCCCAAAATACAATCGCAAAGTCCATCTGAGCATCCCCATGCTTGCTAAATCGGCTTCCAGGACTGAAGCAGGTATTACGCTATCAGCCTATTTCCTTCGGAGATTTGCCTTACGCGCCCCGAAAATCATAGAAGATGCGAATTAGATTGTTATCAAGGTCGGCGAATATAAACTCGCGCAACCTCCAAGATTTGTCCTCGGGTTCAGAAATAATTCTTGCCGCGCTTTGAAAATATGAGCCATCAAAAATCAACAGTCCCAAAGCATTGAAATATTTCCATTCCCTCTAACTCGCCACCCCTCAACAACTTTCGCTCCCGCCATCTGCTGTAACCTCTTGGCGATCCC
>JAYUSZ010000326.1:0-8624 GCA_043755435.1 Bryobacterales bacterium
AGCGGGCCGAGACCGCACTCCTTACAAATACAACATTGGCGGGTATACGATTGGGGGACCCATAATCCTTCCCAAATTCAACCGCGATCGCAACAAGCTGTTCTTCTTTTTCAATCAGGAAGTACAAAGGAAGAACGTGCAATATGGAACGCGAACAATTACGGTGCCATCATTGTTGGAACGGGAAGGGGACTTTTCTCAATCGCGTAATGCGAGTGGATCCCAATTGGTGAACGTGAATGATCCCTTGAATAACAAAATTCTGTTTCCCGGCCGCATCATTCCGCCATCTCGATTGACCGATACCGGCAAAAACATACTAAACCTTTTTCCAAAACCAAATTACATTGACGCAAACATTATCAACCGCTACCAATGGAATTATTTTACTTCGGAAGTTGGTGCCTACCCTCGCCGGACCGACTCTGGCCGGATTGATTTTTCGCCAAAACAAAATTGGCAGCTTTTTGCGAGTGGTAGCTACAACACCGATCGGCAGAATACCTTGTATGGCATTTGGGTAGATGGCTCATTAAATTTTCCTATCGGCACCCCGATTGTTTTTCAGCAACCCGGCAAGAATGCATCCTTAACGTCAACCAACACCATCAGCGCAACTGTCTTCAATCAAGCAACGGTGGCATACAGCCAGAACACGCTTACATACTTTCCGCTGGACCCTACAAAACTGGATCGCACAAAACTTGGCATTAACATTGCCCAGCGCAATCCAAAGTTGAATCCCGATAATATTATTCCCAATATGACCTTTGGCGGAATTCAGAATGCCGCCAATCCCTCCCTCAGCGATGGCACCCCGTATTTCAATCAGAACACCATCATGACCTTTGTTGACAACGTCAGCAAGATTTCGCGTACCCACTCCTACAAGTTGGGATTCTATTTTGAACGGACTCAGAAAATCCAGAGCGCCAACGCAGCAACTAGAGGCACTCTGAACTTTGGCAACGACGCCAACAACCCGTTAGACGCCAACAACGCTTACGCCAACGCACTCCTCGGCAATTACTCTACTTATGCTGAAGCAACAGCAAGACCAAAGGGAAACTTCCTGTTTACGAACACAGAGTTTTATGTGCAGGACACTTGGAGAATACGCCGGAATTTGGCACTGGACTATGGCGTTCGTTTCTACCATGATCCTCCGCAGTATGACAATAACGGACAGTTGGCATCGTTCAGCCCTGCTGCTTACAACCCTGCAAAAGCCCCAGTGCTGCTGAGGCCAGTAACAGTGAATGGTGTGAAGGTAGCACAAGATCCGATTACTGGAAAGACTTACGGTCAAGGCTTGATTGGCACTTTCGCGCCTGGCCACGGTGACCCAACTAACGGCACAATCATCGGCGGAAAAAATGGTGTTCCTAATGGACTCTACACAACCATGCCTCTGGTCGCTGCACCTCGATTTGGGTTTTCGTGGGATCCATTCAGCAATGGAAAAACTGCGATCCGCGGCGGTGGCGGCGTGTACTTCGATCGCATTCAGGGTAACCCTGTAATGGCCCAAATCGCCAACCCGCCTTCCGTATTCTCACCAACCCAATACTACGGCACCTTCGCCGATATTCAAGCAACCGCCTCCGCTGGATTTCTTGCGCCTTCCGGTAGCGTCACATCCCTGGCAACCAAAGGACATCAGCAATCGGTCTACAATTTCAACCTCAATATTCAACGGCAGATCACAAAGGCGACCATGCTTGAAGTGGGTTATGGCGGATCTCTGGGACGTCATCAATTGTGGCAGCGCAACATCAATGCTGTTCCACTCGGCTCAAATTTCCTGAACTTGAATCCTCAGAATAGAGACCCAACTACTACTACCAATACACCGCTGCCTCCCAACTTCTTGCGGCCCTATACTGGCTATGGCGATATTCTGCTTTACGAATTCGCCAACTCGTCCAACTACAATTCGCTCCAAGTTTCTTTTCAACATCGCATGAATCGGAACCTGAACATCGCCGCTTCCTACACGTGGAGCAAAGCTTTGGACGCCAGTGATAGTTATAGCCAGGCGATCGATCCCTTCATCCCAACTCGAGCACGCAATTACGGACCAGCAGGATTCAATCGCGCTCACGTATTCAATACAAATTTCTATTACAATCTGCCTAAGTCCAAATCCAGCCACAAGGCCTTTCGCTTAGTCTCCAATGGCTGGACATTGTCTGGAGTTGTCCGCATAAACACGGGCGCACCCTTCACTCCGGGCTATGGCACTTTGAACGGCGTCACTAACACTGCCGGCTCACAGTCTGCCAATATCCGTTTGCAAGTGGTTAACCCCACGGCACCCTTGGAATCGCGCTTCAGCCCTCCTCCACAACCTGTTGGACAAGGAACTCCAGCATGGGCTGGAACCACCACGGATCCTCAACTTGGAAACTTGGGCAAGAATACCGAGACTGGATTCGGGACTGCGAATTTTGATCTCTCCTTCTACAAGGAATTCAAATTAAACGAACGAGTCCGATCAACACTACGATTTGAAGGCTACAACGCCCTCAATCATACGCAATTTTCGGGAAGAGACAATACCTTGCGCTATGACAACGTAACGGGTGCCATGTACAACACTTTGTTTGGTCAAGCAACCAGTGCCCGCCCCGCACGAGTAGTCCAGATCGCTTTGCGCATGCAGTTCTAAACTACATTGGATAGGGGGGAGTCTCACGCTCCTCCCCTCCCTCGCCATCCACTTAGTAAGAAGCAAAACCTCATGACCATCCTCACTCGATTGGAACACTGGAGAGACGCTGGCACTATAACCGCGGAACAGCACACACTCCTTTCAGGCTTATCGCGTGGAGAGCCGTTCTCCCTTTTTCTCGAACTAAACATTCTCCTCTACGCCGGTATTCTTGCATTCATCGCTGGCCTCGGTTGGACAGTCACTACCTGGTCGAAAGAACTGGGTGACGTCCTGGTGCTGGCACTCCTGTCTACACTGTTCGCCGCCTGCCTCTGGTACTGCTTCTCCCGCGCACCCGGCTGGTCCCCCGCTGAAACTCCTGCACCGAGTCTGGTATTCGCTTACGTACTCTACCTCGGTTGTCTCATTTGGTCCCTGGAACTCGCTTACATCGAAAGCCGGTTTCAGCTGCTCTCCGGGCAATGGGACCTCTATCTATTGCTCACCGCTGCCCTGTTCTTCTTTCTCACCTATCGCTTCGACAATCGTTTCGTATTGTCCCTTGCATTGTCCTCTCTTGCCGGATGGTTCGGACTCAGCATCTCACACTGGCCATCTCATCAGGACGCAACCTACCGGCAATATGCGATGGTGTACAGCATACTGGTCATCGCTGCCGGAGCCGCATTACAGCAACGTTCTCTGAAACCGCATTTCTTCAGCACCTATCTAAATGTTGCAGCCAACGTTCTCTTTTGGGCCTTGCTTTCAGGGGTCTTCAATCGCCAGGGCTACTTCGTGTGGTTTCTCGGCCTCATTGCAGCTTGTGCCGCTTCGCTTGCCTGGGGCATCACACGCCGGCAGTTTTCCTTCGTCGCCTATGCCGCTGTCTATGGCTACGTTGGCATCAGCTCGATCCTTCTTCGCGACGTGAATAGCGAGACCGCTGCATTGAGCTATTTCGTCTTTACAGGCATCGGCATGCTCGTCATGCTGATGCAAATCGCCCGCCGCTTCGGGAGGGAAAATTGAGAGCCTATAGCGCCGCCAACGAAGAATCCATTCGCACCCGCGATCTGCTAAAGGACTGGGCCGGCGAAGGCTTTCTCACCGAATCGCAGTACCACCAGATGGAACAGGAGACCGGCTGCGAACTTCGCCGCACCAATATCTTTCTGCGGCTTGTATTGTTCCTCTTCACCCTCATCATCATTGGCGCCGCGGTCGCCCTCATCTTTGTGATCTCGCGACCCCAAAACCAATCCATCAGCATTTTGCTTCTGATCTTCTCTGGCATATCCTACGCGGCTGCAGAAGTAGCTGTTTCCCAAGCACGGCTCTATCGCTACGGTATCGAGGAATCCCTTTCTGTCTGTTCAGTAGGTTTTCTCTGCGCAGCTGTCTTATTCAACGCTTCGTCTGCGACAAACGGAGCTGCATTTCTAGTTCCCGCCGTTGGAGCCATCGCATCGCTCTGGCTATGGCTTCGTTTCGGGTTCCACTATGCGTTTCTTGCCGTAATGATCTTCGTCATTTGGCTTCCAGGCTACTGGACCTCATCCTATACATCGCGGCATCTGATCGTTGCGTCACTCTATACCACTGGCCTGTTCGTTGTGATCAACGTACGCGCACGCCATCGCTTCACGTATCGAAACGATGAGTACTCCATCGCCGAAGCGCTTCTCTGGCTCGGTATCTATATTGCAATCAATCTTCAGCTTTCGTCATTCAACCTGTTAGGACATTGGTGGAGTACTCATCCAAACCCATTGGAGTTTTCCAGACCCTTCTACTGGTTTACATGGGTGCTCGCCTGGTGCTTGCCGCCCGTCGTCCTTGGATGCGGCCTTCGTGAAAAAGACCGGGCCATCATCGTGGTAGGGATTGCAGTAGCCATCCTCACTTTGATCTCGAATAAGTCGTACCTCGGGTGGCCGCGATACACCTGGGACCCGATGCTACTGGGTGCATTGCTAATCGGTGTCGCCATCTTCACCCGGCGCTGGCTCGCCTCTGGGCCAAGCGGAATTCGCTTCGGTTTCACCGCTCAGCGGCTTTCAGGAAAAGACAAATCCTGGATGAACATCGGGGCCGCAACACTTGGGCTCGTATCGCAGAACCCAATCAGCCCAAGTCCGCAAGGGAACGATGTCCACTTCGACGGGGGAGATTCGGGAGGAGGCGGCGCTTCAAGAAGTTTCTGAAGCGGTCAAAATCATCAATCCCCACACATCGAGAATAATTTCAAGCAGTTAACTTGTTGCCTCTGAGTAGCTTCCATTCTCCCATCGCTCCAACTCTAGTCCGGTCGCGCAAATCACCCTGGTAATTTTTAACCAGAAACGCATGCAAGGAAATCATCATCAACCGCGAAAGCTCTCCGCCTTCGATAACCTGATCCTCGCCTGCGACAAAGCCGCCTTTTTCTTAACTCCAAACCGCCAACCCTATGTCTCCTTCAATGGCACTGCCGCCCCACTCTACTCCGAACAATTCCGAGGCTGGCTCCTCACTCGCATCGAAACTCTAGGCCTCCCCTGGCCAACCGCATCCATGCTTGGCCGTCTCCTCCGCCACCATGACAACATCCTCCACAATTACGAATGCGAAGTAAACCCAGTCCATACCCGCATCGCTGCTCAAAACAACACGCTCCTGGTCGACCTCCAATCCATCGATCCTCAAACCACCGATAACCAGGTAATCGAAATCACCAAACATCATTGGCGCATCACCAGTCGCCACCTCACCCTCTTCCGCCGGCCTGAACTTAACTTGCCCATCCCCACACCGGCCATATCAAAAGGCACCATCACCCAATACCTGATGCATGCTTTCTCCACCACTCAACCAACCGCCGAAATGCTGTCCAATTGGTTAGCTCTTTCCATGATCCCCTCTGCCACTCAGCCCATCCTAGTGATCACAGGCAACGCCCGTATCGAGGCCACCCGCTTACTCCGAAACATAATCGACCCCGTAGTCCACCCGCTTCTCCCCATGCCAGTCACCGAAAATCAACTCGGCCAAATGGCGCAATGGAACAGCGTCCTGGCTTTCGACTCCAGCCCCTTCATTTCCGAAAAACGCAAAGCAGCACTCAGTCGCATCCGTCGCGGAGTCTCCGTGCGCGTCCGCGAAATCAACAAGAACCGTACGCTATACGAAACCATTCATCGCCCAATCCTGATCGCCGCCGATGCCCCCATTGAAATCGAAAGCACTCAACTGAATATCGAAATCAACCAATGCCACCAGGCACCGCTCAACGAACTTCTAACCGCGCTTCTAAATCACGTAGTCCAAGTGCTGCGCTACTTCGAAGTGCCAAAGCAAGCCTGGCAATCAGAATCGTTCGCAATCCCAACAATCGCAGCACCAACCGCACAACCAAACAAACCCTTCACCTAAGAAACTACACCGGCGAAAAGTGGGAGCGCTCACCGGGCGCGATAAGCGCAAAGGGGGCTCCGTTTTGCGCGTGTTCCTCAGAGTGAAGCTGTCCAACCTTGACTCGTAAGCTCTTTGACATTCGAACAACGCAAAAAATGGGGACTGGCTTGTCTGGCCCAAGCCACAGAGATGCACTCTCTGCGTGCAATACCTTAAGCAAGCGGCCAGACCGGCCCGTCCCCATTTTTCCCCTTTCAAATCCTCAGTCCGCACTCTCCTGAGAACCAGCAGCTCAAGGAAGCTTAGCCGTCTGATGTCCCACTAATCGCCAAACCCCTCCCTGCTTCACCCAAAAGTGCATCAACATCAAATGATCATTAAACGGACCCGCGTCATTCACACCAGTAAACCGAGCAATAAAGTGAGTAACTGCCGACTGCCCGTACATCACAATCTTGGTTGATTCAAAAGTCATTGTGTCATAGCGCTGCTTGCCCGTTTTCAACCGATCCAGATACTTTTGCCTGGTTTCAACCGCGCCGGATGCATGACCGTAAATCAGTTCAGGCGTAAAGATTTTTTCCAGCGCCGCAGTATCGCGCGCCTTCACTGCAGTCACCCAACTCTGCTCAGCAGCGCGGATCTCATCTTCCGGAGTACCGGGGGGAGTGGCTGCCAGCAAGGGCATAGCAAGCAAAGAAATTACTAAAAGGAGTCTCATGGTCCAACAGTTTATCATTCATACCAGGAAGGAAGTCGCATGTAATACTGAATAAAATGACACGCTGTTTTTTCCTGCTTCTCTTCACAACTCAACTCTTCGCGCAAACCAAGCGCAATTTGAAGATTGAGGACGTGCATCTTCAAAAGACCGTTGCCGATCCTCAGGTGTCGCCCGACGGCCAATGGGTCGCCTACACCGTTTCCACAATCGACCGCGAGGCTGACAAATCAGACACCGACGTTTGGATGACCAAATGGGACGGCTCCGCGCGTCTGCGTCTCACAACCAGCAAAGAAGCCGAAAACCGTCCACGCTGGAGCCCTGATAATCAATGGCTCGCCTTCCTCACATCCCGCGGCGGGAAAGAAGATGGTGCGCAAGTTTGGCTTCTCAACCGGCAAGGCGGCGAAGCTGTACAACTTACTAAGGTGGACGGAGGTGTCACTGATTATTCGTGGTCCCCCGATAGCAAACGGTTGGCCCTTGTGCTTTCGCCGAAGGATGAGGACAAAAAGAAAGAGGGCGAAAAAGAAAAGACCCCCAAGCCTCTTGTCATTGACCGCTACCGGTTCAAAAACGACAATGGCGGCTACCTTACCAAGAAACCGAACCGCATCTATCTGTTCGATATCGCTACTAAAAAAGCCGACCTATTAACCACCCAGGAGTTTGAAGAAAGAAGCCCTACATGGTCTCCAGACGGTTCGCAAATCGCCTTCATTGCTGAACGTTCCAGCAAGGATTCCAACAAAGACCTGTGGCAACTGCTGGTTGTGGAATCAAAATCAGGCAGCGCTCCAAAGCAACTTACTAGTGGCTTTGGAATTCGCGGAGCAAATAGCAACGCGGCTTGGTCAGCAGACGGCAAAACGCTCTACTACATGCAAGGGCGCGAACCAAAATTCTCCGCCTACGATCGGACAAAATTGGCAGTCATTCCTACAGCAGGGGGAACTCCCCGCATTCTAACCGCGGACCTCGATCGTAGCGTGACAACTGTTCGCGTGCTTCCCGGCGGAGATCTAAGCGTGCTGGTTACCGATGACATGCTGGCCTACCCGGCACGCGTTCCCAATAGCGGTGGATCCGTCAAAAAGTTGTTGGATGCCAAGGCAGTGGTTTCCTCAATTTCAATTGGCGAAGGGCACATGGCCGCACTTGTTTCCACTGACAATAAGCCTTCGGAAATTTTTGCTCTTGAAGACGGAAAACTTCGGGAGCTAAGCAGCCACAACAGTGAATGGCTGGCGCAGATCAACCTCGGGGAATCGCGCAAAGTCAGTTTCAAGAATAAGAGTGGCAACGAAGTCCATGGATTGCTGACGCTGCCGCCTGATTATCAAGCCGGCAAGAAATTACCGTTTCTTCTACGGATCCATGGAGGCCCAAACGGCCAGGATGCCCACTCCTTCCAATTCGAACGCCACCTGTTTGCAGCCAACGGCTATGCCGTTTTAGCCGTCAATTATCGCGGCAGTTCCGGGCGGGATGAAGCGTTTCAAACAGCTATTTTCGCCGATTGGGGAAACAAGGAAGTGGAGGACTTGCTTGCCGGAGTCGACCATGCCATCGCCACCGGCATAGCTGATCCCGCTCGCCTTGGCATTGGTGGTTGGAGCTATGGCGGAATCTTAACCAACTACACCATCGCCAAAGATACCCGCTTCAAAGCCGGGATTAGCGGCGCTGGTTCATCCCTACAGATTTCTATGTTCGGCTCCGACCAGTACATTGAACAGTACGAGCTGGAACTGGGCCACCCTTGGAAAGCAAAAGATGTTTGGATGAAAGTAAGCTACCCGTTCTTTGAAGTGGAAAAAATCAAAACCCCCACTCTGTTCTTGGGCG